>NZ_JBIVVI010000429.1:0-6717 GCF_044757675.1 Kitasatospora sp. NPDC091257 | reverse complement strand
CGGTACGCCTCGACGATCTGCTGCCCCACCGTGTAGTAGGGGTGCATCGCGGTCAGCGGGTCCTGGAAGATCATCGCCATGTCGCGGCCGCGCAGTTGGCGCACCCGGTCCGGGCCGGCCGCGATCAGGTCCTCGCCGTTCAGCCGGATCTCGCCGCTGATCCGGGCCCGCTTGGAGCGGTGCAGGCCCATGATGCCCAGCGAGGTGACGGACTTGCCGGAGCCGGACTCGCCGACGATGCCGAGGGTGCGCCCCTTGTGGAGGTCGAAGCTGACCCCGTCCACCGAGCGGACCAGGCCGTCGTCGGTGTCGAAGTGGATCCGCAGGTCGCGGACCGAGAGGAAGGGGTCGCCCGACGGGGTCTGCGCGGCGTCCGCCGGGGACTTCTGGAGGTCGGTCACGAGAGCCTCACCCGGGGGTCGACGAGGGCGTACAGGAGGTCGACCACGAGGTTGCAGGCGACGATGAAGAAGGCGGCGAGCAGGGTGACGCCGAGGATCTTGGGCAGGTCGTTGTCGGAGATCGCCTGGACGGCGAACTGGCCGACGCCCTGGAGCGAGAAGACCTGCTCGGTGATCAGCGCGCCGCCGAGCAGCAGCCCGAGGTCCATGCCGAAGATCGTGACGATCGGGGTGAGCGCGGCGCGCAGCCCGTGCCGGGTGACGACCTTGCGCTCGACCAGGCCCTTGGCCCGGGCGGTGCGGATGTAGTCCTCGCTCATGGTCTCCAGCATTCCGGCGCGGGTGAGCCGGGCGTAGAGCGCGGAGTAGAGGAAGGCCAGCGAGATCCAGGGCAGGATCAGGTTGCGGGCCCACATCAGCGGGTTCTCGGTGAAGTTCACGTACTGCAGGTTGTCCAGGATCGGCCACTCGTAGCTGAACAGCGTGAGCAGCAGCGCGCCGGTGAAGAAGACCGGCAGCGAGACGCCGGCGAGCGCGACGCCCATGGAGAGCCGGTCGAAGATCGAGCGCGGCTTGAGCGCGGAGACGACGCCGGTGGCGACGCCGGAGACCAGCCAGAGCACCGCCGCACCGGCGGCGAGCGACATGGTGACCGGGATCCGCTTGGTCAGCTCGGGCCAGACCTCCAGGTGGTTCTTGAAGGAGTAGCCGAAGCAGGGCACGTGACAGGTGGCCGGTTCCGGGCCGAACGTGTACTCGGCACCGCTGACCAGCCCCTTGAGGAAGTGCCAGTACTGGGTGTACAGCGGCTGGTCGAAGCCGAGGTTCTGCTTGACCGCGGCGATCGCCTCGGGCGACGGGTTCTTCCCGATGTACTGGGCGGCCAGTTGGTCGGCCGTCTCTCCGGCGAGTCGCGGGAGCAGGAAGAAGATCGCGAAGGTGACCACGCTGACGACCAGCAGCAAAATCGCCGCCGCGATGATCCTGCGGATGATGTAGGCAAACACAGTTGGGCGGCTCCGGCGGCCCGCCGCCGTCCGGGATCTTCCGGACGGCGGCGGGCGCCGCTGCCTTCACCTGCCTTCAGGGATGCGGAGCCAGGCTCTTACTTGGTGGAGCCGATGTTCAGGTAGTCGTACTCACCCGAGAACGCCGAGGTGGAGACCAGGTTGGTGGCGTTGTCCGGGCGGTACAGGAAGACCTTGAAGTAGGTCAGCGGGACGTAGACCGCCTGCTCCATGACCTTCTTGTCGACGTCGCCGTAGATCTTCTCGCGGGCGCCCTTGTCGGGGTTGATCGCGGCGTCGTCGATCAGCTTGTTGACGGCGGAGTCGTTCAGCTGGGCCAGGTTGTTGTTGCCGGACGGCTTGATGGTGCGGCCGTCGACGATCTGCTGGAGGAAGCCGTAGCCGGTCGGCCAGTCGGCGCCCCACTGCATCATCATCAGGCCGATGTTGTGCTCGGCCGCGAACTGCGGGGACCCGGCGGCGTCCTGCAGGTACTTGCCCTGCGGGTACTGCTGGATCTCGGCGTTGATGCCGACCTTCTTCAGCGCGGCCTGGATCGAGGTGGCCGCGGCGACCTCGGTGGCGCGCTCGGTGCGGGCCGACAGGACGGTGTTGATGCCGCCCTCCTTGCCGCAGGCCTTCAGGGCTTCCTTGGCCTTGGCCTCGTCGCCCTTGTTGTCCTTGGTCTCGTACAGGTTGAAGTCCTGGTGGCCCGCGATGTCCGGCGGGAGGACCGTGTTGGCGATCTGGCCGCGGATCGGGCCGCCGAGCGCGGTCTGCACCGAGACCTTGTCGATCGCGTACTGGACGGCCTTGCGGCACTCGACGTTGTCGAACGGCGCGAGCTTGGAGTTGATCGCCATGTACACCAGACGGCCGCCGTAGGCGTTGTCGGTGCTGGCCTTCAGCTTCGGGTTCTGCAGGATCTGCGCCTGGGTCTGCGGGTCGACGCCGCCGCCCACCAGGTCGACCTGGGCGTTGCCGGCCAGCAGGTCCTTGTCGATGGTGGCCTGGTCGATGTTGAACTTGAGCACGATCTTGTCCGCGAGCTGCTTGCGGATCGGGTCGGTGCTCTGGTCCCAGTTGGTGTTCGGCACCAGGACGGCCTGCTTGCCGTCCTCGTAGGACTCGAACTTGTAGGAGCCCGAGGACGCGATCTTCTTCACGTACTCCGCACCGGTGTCCTTGGCCTGCGGGACGGGCACCGTCTCCGGGGCGCTGACCAGGTAGTCGAAGTCGGCGAAGGGGTGCTGCAGGTGGAAGACGATCGTGGTGTCGTCGGGCGTCTCGATCGAGTTGAGGCCGCCCTCCTTGTCCTTGTACGGCCCCGCGTACGGCGTGGCGTTGTCGACCAGCAGATCGTGGAAGTACACCGGGCCGTTGGAGTTCACGTCCAGCGCGTAGTTCGAGCGCTCGATGGCGTACTTGACGTCCTTCGAGGAGATCGGGGTGCCGTCGTCGTACTTCAGGCCCTTGCGGAGCTTGTACGTCCAGGTCAGGCCGTCCGCGCTCTGCTGGCCCATCGACTCGGCGAGGTCCGGGACGAGCTTGTTGCCCTCCTCCCCCGGCGCCGGGTTGAAGGTGGTCAGCGGCCGGCCGTACAGACGCGAGAAGTTGTAGATGTACGCGTAGTACGTGTTGCCCGGGTCGAGCGAGTCGGGGGTGCCCTTCATCTCGTAGGTCACCGTCCCGCCCTTCTTGTCCGAGGCGTTGACGATGCCCTTGGTGGCCGCGTTGGCACCGGAGCCGCCCTCGGCGGAGCCGGAGGCCGTGGAGGACCCTCCGCTCTTCGACGAACTGGTGCAACCGGTCACGACCAGGACCGCGGCGGCAGCCGCCGCGGTCAGGGCGACGGTACGGGACCTACGCATGGGTGAGATCAACCCCTTGAGGATGTGGAGGAGGGATTCTGACGCACCGTCGAGTGACGAGTGGTCCGAGTGACACAGGGTCAGTTGTTCTTGGGGTCGAGGGCGTCGCGCAGCCCGTCGCCGAGCAGGTTGAAGGCGAGCACGGTGACGAAGATCGCCAGACCGGGGACCACCATGTACTGGGGGTCCACCTGGTAGTACCGGATCGCGTCCTGGAGCATCCCGCCCCAGGAGGCCTGCGGGGGCTGGATGCCGACGCCGAGGAAGCTCAGCCCGGCCTCGAAGAGGATGTTGGTCGGGATCAGCAGGGTCGAGTAGACCAGGATCGGACCGACCAGGTTGGGCAGCAGTTCCTTGAACAGGATGAACGGTCCGCGCGCGCCCAGGCTGCGGGCCGCGTGGACGAACTCCCGCTCGCGCAGCGACAGCGTCTGGCCGCGCACGATCCGGCCCATGTAGGGCCAGTTGAAGAAGCCGATCACGAAGATCAGCACCAGCATGTGCAGCGGCAGGCCGTGCAGGCCGAACGCGCCGCCCTGGAGCGAGGTCGAGATCGCGATGGCGAAGAGCAGCAGCGGGAACGCCAGGAAGACGTCCATCACCCGGCTGATCAGGGTGTCCACCCAGCCGCCGTAGTAGCCGGCCATGATGCCGAGCACGGTGCCGATGGTGTTGGACAGCAGGGTCGCGCCGAAGGCGACCAGCAGGGAGACCCAGGAGCCCTCGATGACGCGGGTGAGCAGGTCACGGCCCTGGAGGGGGTCGACGCCGAGCGGGTGGTCCCAGCTCATGCCGCCCCAGTCGCCGAACGGCAGACCGCCGAGGTCGGCGTCCAGCAGGTCCTGGTGGAGGGCGTCCGGGTCGAGCCCGAACATCGACTCGATCGGCTTGGCGAGCACGGCGAGCAGGATCAGCAGGATCACCACGACGCCGCCGGCGACGGCGGCCTTGTCCCGCTTGAAGCGGGTCCAGGCGATCTGGCCGAGGGAGCGGCCCTCGATCTTCTTGGCCGGGCTTGCGGTGGCGGGTGCCTCCGGATCGTTCCCGGCGGTGGTCACGGTTGCGGTCATGGTCAGTTGGTCCCCTCGCCGACGGTGGCCGGCCCACGGGTGCCGGTCGCCGGCTTCGGCGGTGCGGCTGCGGACGTGCGGAGGTGCTTAGGAGGAGCGGGTGTTGACGGCAGTGCGTCGTGCACAGGCACTGCCACCACGCGGGATGGGCGTCGCGTGGGCGGACTGTCGGCGTGCGCGCTCGCCCTTGTGGGGTTCAAGCACGCGCGGTGCGTTGCGCAGAACTCTCTGCCATCCGAACTGGCTTGCGCCAGCCCTGCCAACCGACAGATGCCCAACTGTGATCTGCGTGCATGCACCTCCCCGGTCTTCGGCATATACCTCTTCACATGGCTGTAACTGCCATGTCAAGATGACCGGAGCACACATCCGGAAATTCGTCCGGAAAGCATCGAAGCCGACTTGACGGACAATCAAGTCGGCTTCGGGGAATGAGCTTTGGGAATCAGCGCCCGGGGTAGCCGGGCCACGGCCGCTGCGGCGGCTGCTGCTGCCAGCCCTGCGCCGGCGGCTGGGTGCCGTACCCGTAACCCGGCATCGACTGCCCCGGGTACGGCGGCGGGGGCACCGGCGGGTACGGACCGGTCGGCGGGCGGCCCGCCTCCCGGTCGAAGAACGGCCGCGCGTTGGCGCGCATCCACAGCGCCACCGGGTCGTACTCGTCCGACATCGCCACCGTCGACACCGCGAGCCCCTCCGGGGCCACCGCGATCGCACGCTGCATCAGCGCCCGCACCGCCTCCACCGCCGGCGGCGAACTCTCGTACAGGTCGAGGCCGATGGCCAGGTACGGCTCCCCCACCGCGGGCTGCACCCAGGCCCGGCGCAGGGCCCGCACGGCGCGCACCTCGGCGGCCTGCCGCTCCAGCAGCGCGAAGAACGACTGGGCGTTCAGCTGCGGCTCGCTCAGCTTCAACGGCCCGGCCGGCAGCCGGTCCAGGCCCGCGGCGACCCGCCGCAGGTCCGCCCAGGGCACGCCGACGCCGCCGCCGGGCGCGTGCGGGTTGAGCCACAGGCCCCAGCGGGTGCGGTAGAGCGAGGCCGCGATCTCCCGGCCGGAGATGACCTCGTGGGCCCGCGCCCAGCCGGAGGCGGTCAGCTGCTCGGACGAGGTGACGGCCGGCGCGTAGCCGTGGCCGCTGATCTCCATGTTCCCGTACTGGGCGTCCGGGCTGCCCGGCGTGCCGTGCCACAGCAGCATCCAGACCTGGCCGTCCGCCAGCGCGTGCAGCAGCCCCTCGTACGCGTCGTAGCGCTCCGGCGCGACGTCGCGCAGGGCGCGCTCCAACGCGCCGGGATCAGCTCCCGGGCGCCCGGCCGGTGCCTGGCCCCAGGGCCCCGGCACACCGCCCGCTCCCGTTCCCGCACTCATGCGCCCACCTCGCCGCGCCTCTTTCCCTCAACCCGCCGGCCCGTCGGCCGTCTGCACGCACCCTATGGCGCTGCACCGGCCACCGCCACGGCGACGTGCCTTTGATACGAACCCCGCTCAGCCCCGCGAATAGAACGGCAGTACCCGGGTGAGCAGCCACTCGACCACCGGGTCGTCGGCGAGGTCGAGCAGTACGAGGTGGACGCCGCCGGGCAGCGGCGCGGTTCCCAGCGCTCGGCCGAGCGCGTCGTTCACCGCGGCCGGATCGGCCGGTGCCGCCGGGTCCAGCTGGACGCCCACGAACATCACGGTCGGCTCGCCCTCGATGCTGGCCAGCGCCCTGCGGGCGGTCAACACTCCCGGCAGTGACGACAGTTCGCCCCGGCAGGCGGCCAGGAAGTGCTCCGGGTCCTCGCCCGGCACCGGCTCGCGCAGCGCCACCCGGCCTCCGGTCGGCGCCGTGGCGTCGTCGGCGGCCTCCCAGCGGTCCCCGCGCGGACCGCGGCGCAGCTCGGCGACCCCCTGCGGCGGCACCGGGATGCCCACGGCCGCGTCCGGGTTCACCGCGATGCCCACGCCCAGCGGCAACCCGCGGGCGAACTCCCACACCGGCGCCACCGCGAAGGCCATCCCCGGCGCCTGCTGGAGGAACACCTCCTGCGAGGAGAACACCGGCACGTACGGGTCACCGCCCAGCTCGACGGTCGGCAGGTCCAGCGCCTGTCCCTGCGGATCGGCCCCGGCCGGCAGCGGCACCCACACCTGGCTGCGCGCCAGCACCTCGATCACCCTCGGCGTCGCGCCCGGGTCGCCCAGGGCCGCGGTCAGCACCTGCTCCAGCTCGTTGGCCGGCCAGGAACCGCCCGCCGGCGCCTCCTGCGGTCCGCCCCACTCCTGCTGCTGCTCCACCGGGTACCCCATGCGCCGCCGATCCCGCCCTCTGCCGCTCGGCCGCCCTCTGCTGCGCCGACGCGCAGCAGTCTAGGGCCCCGGGGC
>NZ_JBIVVI010000428.1:0-6727 GCF_044757675.1 Kitasatospora sp. NPDC091257 | reverse complement strand
CCCCCGCACCCTGCCGCACGACTCCGGCGGCCACCCCCGAGAGGGTGCGTGGCGCACGGGCAGGGTTGCTGTAGGGGCAGGCACTCAGACCGCCGGTTCCCGTCGGTGGGGTGCGCGGTAATCCCGCCCCTACTGTGATGGAAGGCGCAACGAATTCCCGCGGCGTCGGCCGGGACTGTTGGTCCGCGCGCGACGGCATTCCTTTGGCCGCCGGTGTCTGATCCGGGCTGAGGAAGCGGTCCCGCGAGACCTGGTAGCCCATGGGGCCCGGCCCGCAACCCACAGACCGCCGTCCCGCTGTTCCTCCTTGGTGTCCCTGACCCGGCGCGACAGGGTCTCGCTGTACTCCCGCGCCTCTTCCGCCCGGTTGATGATCCAACGCCTATCCCGCGGCTCGTTGGAGTCGAGCCCGTCCATGTCGAAGATCACCCGGACCTTGCCGATGACCTTCAACAGGTCCTCGGCTCCCTTACGGCTGAACCGGTCGACCGCGTACGCCCACAGCGCGGGTACAACCCCGCCCGCGAGTGCCTTCAAGGCCCGGTCGAAGTCCGCCCGTTCCACGTCCTTGAAGCCGCTCGCAATGTCCTTCCAGACCTTCCGCACGGCGTAGCCCTCGCGGTGCGCGCGGCGGTGCCCCTGCTCCTCCTGGGCGTCCGTGCTCAACTCCTGCCGACCCCCGAACCAGCTTCGACTTACGGCAGTACAGGTCGATGCTCTGCGCCTCCGGCTTACCGCACAGGACGCATATGTAGGTGTCGCTGTCTTGCATGGTGGTGCTCCAACTGACCGTTTCCGCTGGTCACAGCATGTTATGCATGTGTCCGTGCCTCCTCGGCCAGCAGCACGCGGATCGAGGCCCCGTTGTCAGTGTCGTTCATGGCCACGACCTCAGGGCGTGCCCGGCGACGGCGACGGGCTTGTGTCTCCGGTAAGGGGAGGGTCCAGAGTGAGGCCCATGGACGGCAGCGACACGCTCTACTCGATCGGCGAGCTCGCCCGGCGCACCGGACTCACCGTCAAGGCCATCCGGTTCTACGCCGACACCGGCCTGGTGCCGCCCACCGACCGCACCGCGGCCGGCTACCGGCGGTACGACGTCCACGCGCTCGCCCGGCTGGACCTCGTCCGCACCCTGCGCGAACTCGGGCTCGACCTGCCCGCGATCCGCCGGGTGCTGGAGCGGGAGGCCCCGCTGCGGGAGGTCGCCGCCGCGCACGCCGGGGCGCTGGAGGTGCAGATCCGCACCCTCCGGCTGCGC
This sequence comes from Kitasatospora sp. NPDC091257, assembly GCF_044757675.1. Lineage (NCBI taxonomy): Bacteria > Bacillati > Actinomycetota > Actinomycetes > Kitasatosporales > Streptomycetaceae > Kitasatospora > Kitasatospora sp. NPDC091257. The sequence continues at coordinate 5,466 of NZ_JBIVVI010000428.1, read as the reverse complement.
CGGGCGGTGCTGCTCGCCGTCGCCCAACGCGGTTCCACACCCGAAGAGATGAGACTCATGCACAAGCTCGCCGCACTCTCCGACGCCGAACGCCGGCGCCTGATCCACGACTTCGTCGACGAGGTCTTCGGCGGCCTGGACGCCAACCCGGAGTTCGTCGCCATGATGCGCTCGGCCATGCCCGAACTGCCCGACGAGCCACGGGCGGAGCAGGTCGAGGCCTGGGTGGAACTGGGCGAACTCGTCCAGGACCCGGGCTTCCGCGCGGCGGTGCGCCGGATGGCCGAGCACCAGGCCGCCGAGCGCGCCGACGGGGACCGCACCGGCCTGCACGTCGAGCTCACCGGGACGGTGACCTCCCTGGTCCGGACCGCACTGGCGGCCGGCGTCGCCCCCGCCTCCCCCGAGGCCGACCCCGTCGTCGCCGCCCTCGCCGCCGCCTACGCCGAGGCCTTCGGCCGCCCGGACGACACCGCGCTGCGGCGGTGGCTGCTCGACCGCCTCGGGACGGCCGACGATCCCAGGGCCGAGCGCTACTGGCGGCTGATGGCGACCGTCAACGGCTGGCCGGTGCCGGAGAACCTGCGGGACGTATTCGAGTGGTTCACCGGGGCCCTCCGGGCCAGACTGTCGGGATGATCACCCTGGAACCGCTGCGCCCCGACCACGCCGAGGACCTGCTCGACTTCGAACGCGCCAACCGCGCCCACTTCGCCCGCAGCGTCCCGGACCGCGGTGACGACTACTTCACCGGGTTCGCGGACCGCCACGCCGCCCTCCTCGCCGAACAGGCCGCGGGCACCTGCCGGTTCCACGTCGTCCGCGACGCGGCCGGCGAGCTGGTCGGCCGCGTCAACCTCGTCGACCTCGCCGACGGCGGCGCCGAGATCGGCTACCGGGTGGCCGAGTCCGCCGCCGGCCGCGGCGTCGCCACCGCCGCCGTCGCCGAGGCGTGCCGGCTCGCCGCCACCGGGTACGGACTGCGCTTCCTCACCGCCGTCACCACCCGCGACAACCCCGCCTCGCAGGCCGTCCTCGCCCGGAACGGCTTCGCGTTCCGGCACGAGTTCCTCCTCGGCGACCGCCCCGCCCTCGCCTACCGCCGCGACCTGGCCGACCTCGGCTGAGGCACGCCGGCGGGCGGACCCGGCAGTCCGGCGGGCAGGGCGACCGGCCGAAGGGCCCGTGCCGCGCCGGGGACGGTGTGCGGGTCGAAGCCGAGCACGAGAACGGTGGGCACGAAAGGACGCTCACCCCGGCCGCCCGGGTTCCCCGCGCAGGAAGCGGGCCGCGTCGGCGAGGGTGAGCTTGGGATCGCTCCAGGAGCAGACCTCCAGCCAGGAGAGCCGGCCGTCCTCGGCGAAGAGCAGGATCTCGCCGTCGGAGCCGATCGCCGCCTCGGCCACCACGTCCGAGCGGGCGCCGTCCGCGACGCCGGCGAAGAGGGCCGTGCTGCAGCCGCACCGGCAGCGGGACTCCACGCGCAGGTGCGGGACCTGGGCGCGCAGGGGGTGGCCCTCGGGGAGGAGGACGTCGAGGACGCGGGCGACATCGGTGGGAAGGAGAGTCATGGGCGTCTGCGCAATCGTGTGGTGAGGGCCGACAGTTCGGCGACCCGCAGAAGGCGGGCGAGCAGGAGGTAGCCGACGGCGAGGGTGGCGGCGGCCGGCGCCAGGCCGTACCGCGCGGTCCACCAGGCCGCGGTGGCGGCCGGGAGGGCGGCGAGCAGCAGCCTGGCGTGGTCGCCCAGGACCCGCACCGGGCCGAGGCGTCGTCGCAGCAGCAGGGAGGCGCCCAGGACGGTCAGCAGGAACGAGCCCCCGTAGCAGCCGGCCATCCCGGTGACGGCCCAGCGCAACGGCAGCAGCCGGTGGCAGAGCACCGCCCCCAGGGCCGTGGCGGCGACCGGCAGCAGGTTGAGCAGGAAGGGCGTGCGGCTGTCGCCCAGCGCGTAGAAGGCGCGGGTCAGCGCGTACGAGGCCGAGTAGAGGACCAGGCCGGGCGCGAAGGCGGTGAGCATTCCGGCGATGGCCCGGACGTCGGCGGGGTCGGTGCTCCCGTGCCCGAAGGCGAGCGCGCACAGCTGCGGCGCGAGGACCGCCAACCCGCAGGCCGCGGGGACGGTGACCACCGCGATGGTGCGCACGGTCCGGGCGAGCAGCGCCCGCACGGCCCGCGGGGAGTCGGCGGACGCGCTGAGCGCGGGCACCGCCGCCGTCACCAACGACACCGTGACCACCCCGTGCGGCACGATCCACAGCAGGTACGCGCTGCTGTAGGCGGTGTACCCGACGCCCGGCAGTCCGGCCGCGGCGGCCTGCGCGCCGACCGAGGTCGACAGCCTGGTGACCACCCAGTAGCCCGCCTGGTCGGCGAGCACCAGCAGCAGCGTCCACCCGGCGGCGCGCAGCGGCTCGCCGAGCCCCGCCCGCCGCCAGTCCCAGCGCGGCCGCAGCCGTACCCCGGCCGCCCGCAGGCAGGGCAGCAGCACCAGGCCCTGGGCCACCACGCCGGCCGTCGTCCCGGCCCCGAGCACGGTCAGGTCCCGCTCGTCGAAGGAGCGGTGGCCGACGAAGGCACCGAACACCCCGATCACCACCAGGTTGTTGAGCACCGGCGCCCACGCCATCGGCGCGAACCGCCGCCGGGCGTTGAGGAGTTGACCGAGCACCGTGAACAGCCCGTAGAAGAACACCTGCGGCAGGCACAGGTACGCCAGCAGCACCGTCCGGTCCAACTGGGCACCGTCGTACGAGGTGTAGGCCCGCACCACGTACGGCGCGCCGGGCACCACGACCGCCGTCAGCACCAGCAGGGCGACCACCAGCACCGTCACCAGCCGGTCGACGTGCGCCGCCCCGCCGTCCGCCGACTCCTTGGCGGCGCGCACCAGGTGGGGCACCAGCGCGGTGTTCAGCGCACCGCCGATCAGCAGCACGAACAGGATGTTGGGCACCGTGTTGGCCACGTTGTACCCGTCCGCGAGCAGCCCCGAGCCGAGGACCGCCACCAGCAGCGCCGAGCGGACGAAGCCGGTGGCCCGGGAGGCCACCGTCCCGGCCGCCATCACCAGGCCGGGCGGGAGCGCACGGCGCGGCCTGCGGTGCCGGACGGGCACCGCGGGGCCTTCCAGAACACTCATCCGCCGGTCCCTCCCGCTCCGAGCAGCGCCGACCCGGACGGATCGGCGAACCCGGCGAGAGCATGCTCCGGCTCCCCTGAAGCGAGGCTGAGAAAGCTGAAGGCGGCTTAAGGAACGGATCCGGCGCCGATGGCATCCTGATCCGCATGGAGATTCTGGTGGTGGAGGACGACGCCCAGGTCGCGGCGGCCGTACGGCGCGGCCTGGAGGCGGAGGGCTACACCGTCGACCTCGCCCCGGACGGTCTCACCGGCCTGCGGCTGGCCCAGCGGCACGCCTACCGGGCGATCGTGCTCGACATCATGCTGCCCGGCCTGAACGGCTACAAGGTGTGCGAGGCGCTGCGCGTCGACGGCGTCACCACCCCGATCCTGATGCTGACCGCCAAGGACGGCGAGTACGACGAGGCCGAGGGCCTGGACACCGGCGCCGACGACTACCTCACCAAGCCGTTCTCCTACCTGGTCTTCCTGGCCCGGCTCCGTGCCCTGCTCCGCCGCAGCCAGACCCCGGGGCCGCTGCTGCGGGTCGGCGACCTCTGGCTGGACCCGGCGGGCCGCCGCTGCGGCCGGGGCGGCGCCGAGATCACCCTCACCGAGCGGGAGTTCGCCGTCCTGCGCTGCCTGGCCGAGCATCCCGGCGAGGTGCTCTCCAAGCGCCGGATCGTCGACGAGGTGTGGGACATCGCCTTCGACGGCGAGGAGTCCATCGTCGAGGTGTACGTCAGCATGCTGCGCCGCAAGGTGGACACCCCGTTCGGCGTCCGCTCGATCACCACGGTGCGCGGCGCCGGCTACCGACTGGAGACCGCACCGTGCTGAGCCGTCTCTCCACCCGCCTGCGCACCTCGCTGGCGGCCGGACTGACCGCGCTGCTGCTGCTCGGCGGCGGCGCCTGGTGGCTGCGCGGCCACCTGTACGACGCCCAGCTGGAGGCCGCCCAGGCGGAGGCCACGTCGCAGTCCCACGATCTCAGCAACGGCTACAAGCTCGGCCAGCAGCTGGTGGACAACTGGAGGCTGCCGTACGTGGTGCTGGGCGGCGACGGCCAGGTGCTGTTCATGGGCGGCACGCTGACCACCCAGCACCTGGTCGGGCCCCCGCCCGCCTCCGTGCCGCACCTGGCCCGGGACGACTGGCGGTCCGTCCAGCGGATCACCATCGGCCCCGCGGGCACGGCCGCGGCCAACCGCTACTCGGGACGCACCTTCACCGCGATGGGCAGCTGGAGCCCCCTGCTGCGCAAGGACGGCGACCAGACGAAGCCGATGGCCGGCCCGTTCACGGTGTACGTGCTGGTCACCCCGTTCGCCGCCGAGGCCTCGCTGCACACCATCGACCCGGTGCTGCGGCTGGGCGTGCCGGCCGCCGCGCTGCTGGTCGCGCTGGTGGCCTGGGCGGCGACCAGCCGGGCGCTGCGCCCGGTGGAGGCGATCCGCGCCGGGCTGGCCGAGATCGGCGAGCACCGGCTGGACCGCCGCGTCCCGGTGCCGCGCGCCGGCGACGAGCTCACCCGGATGGCCCGGACCACCAACGCCACCCTGGACCGGCTGGAGCGCTCCGCCGTGCAGCAGCAGCGCTTCGTCGCGGACGCCTCGCACGAGTTGCGCAGCCCGATCGCCGCGCTGCGCACCAATCTGGAGGTGTCGCTGGCGCACCCCGAGCGCACCGACTGGCCGGCCACCACCCGGGAGGCGCTCACCTCGGTCGAGCGGCTCCAGCAGCTCACCGAGGACCTGCTGTTCCTGGCCCGGGACTCGCACCCGGCGTCGGCCGGCCGGCTCACCGACGTCGACCTGTCCGCCGTGCTGCGCGAACTCGCCGACCAGTACCGCCCGGTCGTCGGCGCCCGGCTCGCCCTGCGGGTGGACGCGCCCGAAGCGGTGCTGGTGCGCGGCAGCCGCATCCGGCTGCACCGGCTGGTGCGCAACCTGCTGGACAACGCCCAGCGGCACGCGGCCGCCGAGGTGGTGCTGTCCGTGCGGCACACCGTGCACGGCTGTGTCCTGGAGGTCCGGGACGACGGCCCGGGCGTGCCGCCGGAGGACCGCGAGCGGATCTTCGAGCCGTTCACCCGGCTCGACGAGGCCCGCAGCCGGGACGCCGGCGGCAGCGGTCTGGGCCTGGCCATCTCGGCGGACATCGCGACCCGGCACGGCGGCACCCTGCGGGTCGCCCACGCCCCGCACGGCGCCCGCTTCGTGCTGGAACTGCCGTCGGCCGGACGGGACTCCACCCACCAGCCGTACGTCGGCTTCTCGGCCTTCGCCCACAAGGCGGGCCTGCACGCCTCCGCGATCAAGGTCGACCCGGACCTCTACCAGC
>NZ_JBIVVI010000427.1:0-6744 GCF_044757675.1 Kitasatospora sp. NPDC091257 | reverse complement strand
GCCCGGAAACGCGGACAGGGCCCGGCGCCGTTTCCACGGCACCGGACCCTGTCCGATTTCGGAGCGCCAGGCCCGGGTCGCACGGACTCTTCCTACTGAAAGTAGGACGTGCTCTGGTAGCACCACTGACGCCTGAGGAGGAATCGCTCCCTCGCAACGAGAAGTACAGTACCAGCTCCGTGATCATTCAACGAATCGGAGGGAAATCCCGGATGACGAACGCTCGACTCCGGACGGTTCCGTACACCGCCGGACGACTGACGGACATCCACCTTCCGGCCTCCGGCGCCACCGGGCCGGCCCCCGTCGTGCTGCTCTGGCACGGCAACGGCCCGAACGAGCGCGATGTGCTGCGGCCATTGGCCCAGGAGGCCGCCGGGCTGGGGCTGCTGGTGCTCGTCCCGGACTGGGACGCCACGCAGCCGGACGGCGGCAGTGCCGAACTGCTCGCCTCGCTGGCCCGGGCCCGCCCGATCGCCACCGAGTACGGCGGGGACCCGACGCGCCTCGTCCTGGCCGGCTGGTCGATGGGCGGCCGCGAGGCGATCGCGGTGGCCACCCATCCCGACACCCCCGCCGAACTGCGCCCCGCCGCCGGGGTCGGCATCGCCTCCCACTACTCGACCAGGGCCGTCACCACCGGCGAGGCCCCGCTCGACCACCTGGCGGCCACCCCCTCCCCCGTCCCGCTCCGGCTGGTCCACGGCACGGCGGACGAGATCGTGGACGTCGAGCACACCCGGCAGTTGAGCGCTGCTCTGACAAAGCAGATGTCGGCGGTACGGACCCTCGAACTCCCCACCGACCACGCCGGCGTGGTGATGACCGCCTACCGTCCCGAGGCCCGCCGCTGCCTCCCGGCCACCGATGCCGCCACCCTGGCCGCCGGCCGACGGACCGCCGCCGTCCTCGCCGAGGCGGCCGGGCTGTCGTAGGCCCGTCCTCGGGCTCCCGCCCGCGGGGCCATGCGGGCCGCTAGCCGTTCCCCGCCGCCGGCTCCCGCAGCCCGCGGCCGCGTTCCAGCGCCTCCAGGTCGCGCTGCAGCGGTGGGCGCGGGACGGCCAGGACCGGGCAGGTTGCGTGCCGCACGCAGTAGGCGGTGACCGAGGGGTGCACCAGCCGGGCGAGGCGGCCGCGCTCCCGGCCGGCGCCGAGGACGAGCAGGTCCCCGGGCCGGTCGGCGCACCGCACCAGCGTGTGGCCGGTGTCCCCGCGAACGGTCTGGCAGCGCAGGCGGACACCCGCGTAGCGTCCGGCGAAGGCCTCGTCGAGGGCCTGCCGCAGCCGGGCCACGGCGGCGTCGCGGCCGGCCTCGATCACCGGCGGGCACGGGGTCCGGCGGTAGCCGAGTTCGTCGCCGGGCGGGGTCCAGCAGAGCACCGCGAGCACCTCGACGTCCGTCCGGCGGGCCTCGGCCACCGCGTGGTGCAGCGCGGCGAGGCTGCCGAGCGAGCCGCTGATGCCGACCACGATCCGGCCCTCGTCGGTACCACTGTCCGCCATGGCTCCGCCCCTGCCTCTCCGTCCGGCCGCGCGCGGATGCCCTGGTGCCAGGGTGCCAAGCTGCCCGGGTGCCAAGGTGCCCGAGTGCCCGCGCACCGGACCGCCCTGGCCCGTGCTGCGCCGGACCGCGCCGAACCGCGCCGATTTCACCCCAGCAAAGCGGTCCGCGCCCGTACGGCACCGGCCCGTTGACGCGGCTCTGACGTGGAGCCCGCCGTTCCGTACGCGTCCCTGACGCCGCGCGGGCGAGGCGCGCTCAGCGCTCCGGCGACTCCGGTTGCTCCGGTTGCTCCGGTTGCTCCGGTTGCTCCGGTTGCTCCGGCGACTCCGCCTCCCAGAGGTCCGCGAACATCCGGTCCAGGTGCTCCTCCCCGATCGGCGGGACCGGCAGCGGGTGGGCGGCCCGGGCGCGGAAGCCGTCGAGCAGGAGGGCGAGGTAGCGGCGCCAGAGGTCGGGGCGCAGCTCGGTGGCGGCGGGCAGGGCACGGCAGAGCGGGCCGAGGAGGAAGAGCAGGTCCATGGTGACCACGTCGCGGCGCATGGTGCCCTGCTCCTGGGCGCGGGCGATCAGGACGCCGACGGTGGCGGCGTGCCGGCGGCTGATCTCGATCATTCCGGGGATGGCCGGGATGGCCTGGGTGACCAGGTCGTTGATGCCCCGGTCGGCGGCGACCAGCTCGAAGATCCGCCCGAAGTACCGTTCGAGGCCGCTCCAGGCGTCGTCGGCGGCGAGCGCCTCCTCGCCCGCGGCGGCCAGACCGCCCCCGGCGTCCTCGAACACCTCGGCGATCAGCGCCTCGCGGGTCGGGAAGTGCCGGTAGAGGGTGGCGTTGCCGACGCCGGCCTCCTTGGCGATCTGGTCCAGCGGCACGTTCAGGCCGTGCCGGGAGAACATGTCGCGGGCGGCGGCGAGCAGCTGGTCACGGTTGCGCTGTGCGTCCCGCCGGAGCCGCCCCGGGGGGTTCGCGCTGCTCGGTGGTGCCATGCCCCGACCCTAGCAAGCGCCGGGCTCGCCCACCGGGCACCACCCACCAGCCCCGCCGAGCGGCTCAACTACCCTGTGGGGTCGACGAGATGGACGGGACGCAGGCGCAGAACGGTACGCCTGCACGAAGGGGGCGACCAAGCGATGGCCACGGTGACGGAGCTGCGGTACTACCCGGTCAAGGGCTGCGCCGGGGTGACGGCCGCGCAGGCGGAGCTCACCCGGGCCGGGCTGGCCCATGACCGGGAGTTCATGGTGGTGGACGAGGAGGGCGTGTTCCGCTCCCAGCGCCGGGACCCGGTCCTGGCCACCGTCCGCCCGGCGGTGACGCGGGACGGCCGCTCACTGACGCTGACCGCCGCCGGCATGGAGCCGGTGTCGGTGACGGTGGACACCGAGGGCCCGCGCCGCGAGGTGCGGATGTTCGATGTGCCGTTCCTCGGCATCGATCAGGGCGAGGAGGCCGCCGACTGGCTGTCCGAGGTGCTGGGCTCGCGCGGCCGGCTGGTCCGGGTACCGCCGGAGCACGACCGGGTGACCACCGGACTGACCCCGGGCACCTCGGGCTATGCGGACAGTTGCGCCGTGCTCCTGGTGTCGCACTCCTCGCTGGAGCACTTCAACGAGCTCTCCGACGCTCGGCCGGTGCCCATGGACCGGTTCCGCGCGAACGTGGTGGTGGACGGCTGGACCGAACCGCACACCGAGGACCTGGCCCGCAGGATCGAGGTGGGCGGGGCCGAACTGGGCTACGCCAAGCTGGCGATCCGCTGCGCGGTGACGACGCTGGACCAGTCCAGCGGCACCAAGGCGGGGCCGGAGCCGCTGCGCACCCTGGCCCGGTACCGCCGGGCGGCTGCGGGCGGGGTGGCGTTCGGCAGCAAGTTCGCGGTGCTGCGACCCGGCACGCTGCGGGTGGGGGACGAACTGACGGTGGGCGCCTGGGGGCCGTCCGAGCTCTGAGCCCGGCGCTGCCGCACGGCGGTGACCCCGGCGGGGAAGCGGGCCGGGGCCACCGTCGTGCCGGAAGCGTTCCGGGACGGTCGGTCAGTGGAGGTTCAGCAGGTCTGGTCGATCAGGGAGAACGTCGCGTAGTGGTCGCCGGTGTAGTAGTCCTCCTGGTAGGACCGGCCGGTCACGATCCGGCGGGCGCCGCGGGTCGGGGAGCCCGGGGTGATGACGGTGTACTCGTGGTAGTAGCCGTAGGACTCACCGGGCAGGACGCCCTCCCGGTTCTGGAAGACCACACCGTCCTGGGAGTAGGGGAAGGGCCCACCGGAGGCGATCAGGTCGAGGGTGTCGGCGGCCTGCGACGGGAGGGCGGAGAGGCAGACCGTTCCGCTCACGTCGGCGTGCGCATCGGTGGCGACGGCGACCGGGGCGAGGGTCATCAGGGCGACGGCGGTGACGGCGGCGGCGCGGGACTTCCACGCGCGTAGAGTGCGAGTCATGCCCCTCAGTGTGGCGGGACACCGTCAACTCTGGAAGCCTTCGGAAAAACTATTAACCAGTGAGTAACCCCCCTTTACCTGCGGAGACTTGAGCCGTACGCCGACCACCGCACCCCGCCCCGGAGCCGCCCGCACGACGCCCACGAACCGCCCGGCCGACACAAGGGTCGACCGTCATCAAACTCAAGTCGGAGCTGTCCCGCCCGGACCGCGCCGCATAGAGTGCCCGTAGCGCGGCGGATCACGGCAAGGCCGGAACGATCTCTGACGGGGTGGGCATGGGTACGGGCTCGGGCACGGCACTGACGGCCCACCAGCTGATCGGACTGCTGGTCGACCCCGACGGCTTCCGCGGCTGGGACGAGCCGCCTGCTCCCGACCGGGCCGACCCCGGCTACCGCGCCTCGCTCGACCGCGCCCGTGAGCGCACCGGCCTGGACGAGGCCGTCCTCACCGGCCTCGGCCTGATCGGCGGCCGGCCGGTCGCCCTCATCGCCTCCGAGTTCGGCTTCCTCGGCGGCTCGATCGGCGTCGCCACCGCCGAGCGGATCACCCGCGCCGTCGAACGCGCCACCGACGAGCGGCTGCCGCTGCTCGCCCTGCCGGTCTCCGGCGGGACGCGGATGCAGGAGGGGTCGGCGGCCTTCCTCTGCATGCTGCGGATCACCGCCGCCGTCCAGGCGCACCGCGCCGCCGGCCTCCCCTATGTCACCTATCTGCGCAACCCCACCATGGGCGGGGTCTTCGCCTCCTGGGGCACGCTCGGGCAGCTGGTCCTCGCCGAGCCGGGCGCCCGGCTCGGCTTCCTCGGCCCGCGGGTGTACGAGGAACTGCGCGGCGTGGAGCTGCCGCCGGACGTCCAGCGGGCCGAGACGCTCGCCGGCCAGGGGCTGGTGGACGCCGTCGTGCCGCCGCAGGAGCTGCGCGAACTGCTCCGCCGCGCGCTGACCGTGCTCGCCGCCGCACCGCCGGCCCCTTCCCCCGAGTCCGCGCCCGCTCCCACGCCCACTCCCGAGCCCACGCCCGAGTCCGACCCGGACGCCCCCGGACACCCGGACGCCTGGGACTCCGTCCGCCGCACCCGTCGCCCCGACCGCCCGGGCGCCCGCGAACTGCTGCGGCACACCACCGAGGAGCTGGTGCTGCTCGACGCCCCCGGCGGGCGCGGCGGCGCGCTGGTCCGGGCACTGGCCGTGCTCGGCGGGCGGCCCGTGCTGGTCGTCGGCCAGCAGCGGCAGACCCCCGAGCACGAGCGCCCCTTCACCGCCGCCGACCTGCGGGCCGTACGGCGCACCGCGCGCCTGGCCGAACAGCTCGGGCTGCCACTGGTCACCGTGGTGGACACGGCCGGCGCCGAGCTGTCGGCGCGGGCCGAGCTGGACGGCATCGCGGTGGAGATCGCCCACTGCCTCACCACCCTGCTCGCGCTGCGCACGCCCGTCCTGGCCGTACTGCTCGGCCAGGGCTCGGGCGGCGGGGCGCTCGCGCTGCTCCCGGCGGACCGGGTGATCGCCGCCGAGCACGCCTGGCTGGCACCGCTCCCGCCGGAGGGCGCCTCGGCGATCGTCCACCGGGACGGCTCGCACGCCGCCGAGCTGGCCCGCTCCCAGGGGATCGGGGCGCGCCACCTGGCCGAGGTCGGGCTGGTCGACGAGGTGGTTCCGGAGCTGCCGGACGCCGCCGAGGAGCCGGAGGCCTTCTGCGCCCGGCTCGGGCAGGCGGTCGGCGCGGCGCTCGGCGCCCTGGCGGCCGCCGCCGAAACGGACCGGCTCGCGGCCCGGGCCGCCCGGCACCGGCGACTGGGAGACCTGCGCTAGCCGTCCACCACGGCGGCTTGGCTCCGGTCCCGCCGCGACCGTGTGACACCGGCATCGACATGGCCGGGGCGGTGTGGCGCCGGTCTCAGCACCACGGTGTGGCCCCGGTCTCACGGCAGCGTTGATCATCTGCACCCACCGTGCGTCCTCCGGACCGGCGAGTGACGCCCCCCGAGCCCCGAACGGTGAGTGCGCTCACACGTGATCAACGACTACGACGGACGGTAGTGGACACCCCGGCGGCCCCCGCGCCACTCCGACGCTCCCCGCGTTCCCGCAGCTCAGCACCGGTCGGCAGGCTTCGCGCGACCGGCCCTTCGAATCCACGGCGTCCCGTTCCGTACGACCGCGGGTCGTACCGAGCGGGTCTTGGCGACGGCCGATCCGGTCTGGCAACAATGGCTTCCATCGCCAGCCGCACCGGCTCCTGTCCCACCGGTGAACGGCTTCCTGATCGCGTCGCACCCCGCAACCGTTCGGCCCTTGTCCGGCCGTGGTCCTGGGCGGGGAGCGACCGGCCCAACCCGATTGAGGTCCTGTTCTTCATGCCCGCTTTCAAGCTCCGCATGCGCACTTCCGCCGCGATTCTCGCCGGCGCCGCCGGTCTGACCGCCCTGGGCGCGGGTGTCCTGCCCGCCACCGCGAACGCCGCCACCGCCTCCCCGCAGGCCATCGCCGCCCAGATCGTCCCGGCCAACCAGCTGGCGTCCTTCAGCCAGATCATCGCCCACGAGTCCAGCTGGAACGTGACCGCGACCAACCCGAGCTCGGGCGCGTACGGCCTGGCCCAGGCGCTGCCGGGCTCCAAGATGGCCTCGCACGGCTCGGACTGGAAGACCAACCCGACCACCCAGATCAAGTGGGCGCTGGACTACATGAACACCCGCTACGGCAGCCCGAACGCCGCCTGGAACTTCTGGCAGACCCACCACTGGTACTAAGCCGACCCCGTCGGCCCACCGACCACCGCCCGTCACCTGACCACTCC
>NZ_JBIVVI010000426.1:0-6764 GCF_044757675.1 Kitasatospora sp. NPDC091257 | reverse complement strand
TGGGTCACCTTGACCGTCTTGAAGTCCGAGCTGCCGGGGCCCTGGGAGCCGGCCATCTCCGCCGAGGCGAACAGGTTGATCGTGGTCACGCCGGCGGGGGTGGCGGCGGCCAGCGAGTAGCGGAACTTGAAGGTGTCGGAGCTGTTGGCGGCCATGCGCTGGCGCTGGGAGCCGGTGACCTCGACGGAGCGCATGCAGCCGTCCTGCAGCTGGAGGTTCTTCCAGGCGCCGGTGTAGTCCAGGTACTGGATCCTGACGTCCTTGAGGCGGGCCGCGGCGCCCGGGCCCGGGGTGACGAGGCCGAGGAAGGGCTCCATGCCGTGGGCGTCCTCGGCGGCCTTGTTGGTGACCTTGAGGGAGACCTCGTTCCAGCTGCCGTCCGCGACCACCGAGGACTTGGCCGAGGTGATGGCGGTGTCGGGGGAGAGCCCGGGAACGTTGGTCGGGGCCTCGTACGCGCCGCCGAGCCGGTGGTCGCCGCAGGCCCAGGCGGTGTCGGTGGCGAGGAACTGGACGCCGCCGGCGAGGACGACGGTGGCGGCGACGGTGGCGATGCGGCGGCGGCCGGAGAGCGCGCGGTCGTTCTTCGCAAAACGGGTGATAACGGTCATGCGCATGACGTGAGTCCCCAGGGTCGACGTGCTGATGGTGTGAGTGGGTGAAGACGACCGGCTCCGCTCCTCGTGAGCGGAAGCGCCCCCCGGCTCCGCCGGTCTCGCTCTCCGTGCCTTCATCCGTATAGACGCGCATCCCCGCGGGGGGTTGCAGACGGGTTCCGAAATTTTTTCGGGCTTCTCCGGCGGGTCCCGACGACAGCCCGAGGAATGGTTGGTATGACCTGGATGATCCGAAATGTGCGGATCGTTCGGCCAGGTCGGTGACTTTTTCGCGGCCGGATAGGGGAGTCCCGGCCGCCCGGGTACGTCTCCGCTCCATCACCCGGGCGACACCGGGTGACCGGCTCCCGGAGGACGCACCCGCATGCCGCCTGGCAACCCTGGCCGTCTCGTCCGGAGTCTGGCCGCACTCGTGCTGGTGTCCGCCGCCGCCCTCCCGGCCGCCCTGGAACTGACCGGCCCCCCGCCGTTCGGAGTGATCGGTCCGGGAGCCCCGGCCGACCGCGCGGTGCCGCCGCACACGGCCCTCCAGGCCGACCAGCGGATATCCGCGGCCGCCCCGACGGTCGACATACGCCGCACCGGGGACCCGGCCAACCGGATCACCCTGGTGCTGCTCGGCGACGGCTACACGGCCGACGAGCAGGAGCTCTTCCGGCAGCAGGCCGACAAGGCCTGGCACGCGTTGATGGACATCGAGCCCTTCCGCACCTACCAGGGCTTCTTCAACATCAGGCGGGTCGAGGTGGTCTCCCCGGTCTCCGGGATCGCCGAGTCCGAGAGCCGCGGCCGCAGGACCGCCACCCCGCTCGGCATGCACTTCTGGTGCGAGGGCACCGCCCGGCTGCTCTGCGCCGACGAGTCCGCCACCGCTCGCTACGCGGGCAACGGCGCCGGGCCGCAGTACCTGATAGCGCTGGCCAACTCCACCGAGTACGGCGGCGCCGGCGGCACCGGGGTGACCACCCTGGCGGGCGGCAGCCCGGACGCCGGGCGGATCATCCAGCACGAGATCGGGCACACCGTGGGGGACCTCGGAGACGAGTACGACAGCGCCCCGGACGACGCCGACTACCCGAACCTCGCCACCCTCAACGCCGACGACATGCGCAGGAAGCAGACCAAGTGGTGGCGCTGGCTGGGCGCCGAGTCCCCGGACGGGGCCGGCGTGATCGGGGCGTACCGCAGCGCCAACGGCCTCTACCGGCCCACCCCGGACTCGGTGATGCGCACCCTGGGCAGCGCGTACAACCTCCCCTCGCGCGAGGCGATCATCGAGGAGCTGTACCGCAGGGTCCGGCCGACCGACACCCCGGTGCCGACTCCCGGCGAGGTGTCCGGGCGGCCCCGGCTCGACGTCCGGCCGCTGCCGCTGACCGGCCCGCGGCAGCTGAAGGTGGAATGGAAGGTGGACGGCGTCCCGGTGGCCCCGCAGTCCGCCGACGGCTCCTGGCTGGACACCGCCCGGCTGGAGCTGGCCCCGGGCCGGACGGCCACCGTGACGGCGACCGTCCGGGACACCACCGACTGGGTGCGGGACGAGGCCTTCCGGGAGCGCTCCATGACCCGCTCGGTGTCCTGGACGCTGACCGGCTGACCGGCTGACCGGCTGACCGGCTGACCGGCTGACCGGCTGAGGCCCGGTCCCGCGCCCCCGGGTCAGAGCGTCCCATCATGGGATGACTAATCTGGTCGGACTATGACCGTGGAGCCCGCTCGCCCAGCCCCGTCCCCGTCCGTCCCCGCTCCCCGGCTCATCGCCGACCCCCCGGCCGCGCCCGTACCCGCGCCCGTGTCCGTTTCCGCGCCGGTGTCCGTGCGCGCGTCCGCGCCGCCCGGCGGCCGGGCGGCCTGGCTCGCCTGGTCCATCGGGGTCAGTGTCTACATCCTGGCCGTCATCCACCGCACCAGCCTCGGGGTGGCCGGACTGGACGCCGCCGACCGCTTCGGCATTGGCGCCTCGGCGCTCTCCACCTTCTCGATCCTCCAGGTGCTGGTCTACGCGGCCATGCAGATCCCGGTCGGCCTGCTGGTCGACCGGTACGGGCCGCGCCGGGTGCTGCTGTCCGGCGTCGTGCTGCTGAGCGCCGGCCAGCTGGCCTTCGCGTTCAGCTCCGACTTCGGCCCCGCGCTGGCCTCCCGCGCGGTGCTCGGCTGCGGCGACGCGATGACCTTCATCAGCGTGCTGCGGATCGCCGCCCGGTGGTTCCCGGCGGCCCGGAACCCGTTCGTGGCCCAGCTGACCGGCCTGGCCGGGATGGGCGGCAACCTGGTCACCACCGTGGTGCTCGCCAGGGCGCTGCACAGCGAGGGCTGGACGCCCACCTTCACCGCGATCGCGCTGCTGGGCGCGGTGGTGTTCGCGCCGGTCGCGTTCCTCCCGCGGGACGCGCCCCACCAGGAGGCCGTCGTCCGGCCCGGGGCGGCCGCGGCGCGGCCGAAGGTCGGCCGGCAGGTCCTCGCCTGCTGGCGGGAGCCGGGCACCCGGCTCGGGCTCTGGATCCACTTCACCACCCAGTTCCCCGGCAACGCCTTCGGCCTGCTCTGGGGCCTGCCCTACCTGGTGCAGGCCCAGGGGATGTCCCGGGCCGGGGCCGGCGGGCTGCTGACCCTGCTGGTGCTCAGCAACATGACCTTCGGCTTCGTCTTCGGCCGGCTGCTCTCCGTCTCGGCGCGGGCCCGGATGCCGATCGTGCTGACCGTCGTCGCGACCACCGCGCTCGGCTGGGCGCTGGTGCTGGCCTGGCCCGGCGGCCACCCGCCGGCCTGGCTGCTGGTCGGAATCATCCTGGTGATGGGCAGCAACGGCCCGGCCTCGCTGGTCGGCCTGGACTACGCGCGCGCCCGCAACCCCGCGGAGCGGCTCGGCACCGCGTCGGGGATCGTCAACATGGGCGGCTTCATCGGCACGATGATCACCCTGTTCGGCATCGGCGTGCTGCTGGACGCGCTCTCCCCGGACGGCGCCGGGTCGTACTCGGCCACCGCCTTCCGCTGGGCGTTCTGCTGGCAGTACGTCCCGCTGGCGGTGGGCACGGCGATGATCCTGCGGCTGCGCCGGAAGGTCGCGGCGCAGGCGGGCTGAGCCCGGGGCCGGACGGGCCCCGGGCGACGGCCCGTACGGCCCCGGGCCTCAGATGGTGACCGAGAAGTTGGCCAGCACCCGCTCGGCCAGCTCCCGGTCTCCCTCGACGGAGACCGGGCCGGGCCGCCCGCGGCCGCAGGCGAGCCGCAGGTAGGTCTCCCAGTCCATGGTGAGCTGGACGTCGGGGGCCAGGCTGATCGACTCGTCCACGGTGCAGTGGCCGGTGGCGTCCACCCGGACGGTGCGCAGGAACTCCACCGGGCCGGTGACGTCCAGCACCAGGGCCGTCCCGGCCGGGGCCCCGGCCTTGTTGGCGACGGCCTTGGGCAGCAGCTCCAGCAGCAGGTCCCGGGTGATCAGGGCGGCCGGGGCGTCCAGGTTGCCCGGGGTCTCCAGGGCCCGGCGCAGGTCCTGCTCGTGCACCCAGACGTCGAAGGCCCGCATCCTCAGCAGCTCGTGGTACGGGACGTCCCTGGCCAGCGGCCCGGCCGGCCAGCGCACCGGCTCCTCGGGCGTCTGCTTGGCGTTCCGCAGCGCCCGGGAGCGGCGGATGATCGTGTACTCCAGCTCGCCGGTCATCTCCAGGGCGGTGTGGCAGCGGCGCTTGTCGACCGGCAGCTCGACGTAGCGGGCGAACTCGGTGGTGACGTGACGGAGGTCACGCGGCAGCGAGTGGATCGGGCGCGGGTCGCCGAGCAGGTCGGACTCGACCGCGATCACGTGCGAGACGACGTCGCGGACGGACCAGCCGGGGCACTCGGTGGCCCGGTTCCAGGAGCCCTCGGGAAGGGGGGCGACCAGCTCCGATATGGACTCGATGGTCTGGGTCCACGCCTCGGTGTAAGCCTGCACGGTCTGGTTGTCCGTCACGGGAATCTCCGGCCCTCCGTCAGCTTCCTTGCCGCCTGCGCCCCGCCGTCACGGCCGACCGGGATGGTCCGGCTTTCCGGGCGCGCACGCTAACCGCACGTTACGCTGCCGGGAGACAGCTGGGCAGCGCTTTCGGGTGACGATCGTAGGTCTCTTGCCGTGGACGGTGGTACTGTGCGCGCTTCATTGATCCAACTCGCGGTCTCCGACGAGGAGCCGCCCGCCGAGCGGAGGGCTCGGGCGGCGGCCCTGGTACGGGCACAGCAGGGCGCCGACCTGGTGGTGCTCCCGGAGCTGTGGCCGCTCGGCGGCTTCGCCTACGACCTCTGGTCGGACGGCGCGGAGACGCTGGACGGGCCCACCTCGGACGTGATGTCGGCCGCCGCGCGGGCCGCCGGGGTCTGGCTGCACGCCGGTTCGGTCGTCGAACGCGATCCGGACGGGCCGATCTACAACACCTCGCTGCTGTTCTCCCCGGACGGCGAGCTGGTGCACACGTACCGCAAGATCCACCGCTTCGGCTTCGACAGCGGCGAGGCGGTGGTGATGGGCGCCGGGCAGGAGATCGTCACCGCGCCCACCGACTTCGCCACGCTGGGCCTGGCCACCTGCTACGACCTGCGCTTCCCGGAGCTGTTCCGGGCGCTGCTGGACGCCGGGGCGCAGCTGCTGGTGGTGCCGGCGGCCTGGCCCGCCCGGCGGCGCGAGCACTGGACGCTGCTGGCCCGGGCCCGGGCGGTGGAGGAGCAGGCCTTCGTGCTGGCCTGCAACACCGCCGGGACGCACGCCGGGGTCGAGCAGGCCGGGCACAGCATCGTGGTGGACCCGTGGGGCCGGGTGCTGGCCGAGGCGGGGGCGGGCGAGGAGGTCCTGACGGTCGAGTTCGATCCGGCCGAGGTGGCGAAGGCGCGCGCGGAGTTCCCGGTGCTGCGGGACCGTCTGCTGGGGATTCCGGCGCCGGTCCAGCGCTGAGCGGGGGTGGGCGGGGCGCCGGGGACGGGGTTCCGGAGGGTTGGTTCGTACCTGGGTCGGTCGGGTTTGAGAAGATGAGCACTCGTCGTGTTCCCCGCCGGCCCGGACGAGGGCCGGCACGGTAGGCCGCCCGAGGAGGTCGCCCCATGCCTGACAACGGCGCAGGCGACACCCCCCGCCCCGTCATCCACCGCAACAGCCTGCGCGAGCAGATCGCCGGCGCGCTGCGCGAGGAGATGATGGCCGGCCGGCTCGCGGCCGGCCGCAACTTCACCGTCAAGGAGATCGCCGAGCTGTACGGCGTCTCCGCGACCCCGGCCCGCGAGGCCCTGGTCGACCTCGGCGCGCAGGGCCTGCTGCGGGCCGAGCACCACCGCGGCTTCACCGTGCCCGAGCTGGGGTGGGACGACTTCCTGGAGATCTTCGAGTCCCGGGTGCTGATCACCGACAGCTTCCACCGCCAGTACGCCACCCGCCGGGCACTGCCCGACCTCGGCCGGCTGCCCTCGCTGCACCGGCGGGCCGACGCGGCGGTGCGGGCGGCCCGGGCCGGGAACCTGGACGTCATGGTGGGCTGCGACCGCCGGTTCTGGCAGGAGGTCGGCGCGCTGCTCGGCAACCGCCGGATCGCCGACTACCTGGACTGGCTGCGGGTGCAGTCCTGGATGTTCGCCGCGCCCTACCTGCGGGAGCTGCCCGCGCTGGGCGGGATCTGCTGGGAGCGCCACCCGGACCTGGTCGCGGCGATCGAGGCCCGCGACGCGATCGGCGCGCACCGGATCATCTGCGAGTACAACCTGTACACCGTCCGGCTGCTGGCCGGGCTGGCCGGGCAGCCGCTGGAGTCGGTGACCGTCCTGGACCTGCTCACCGAGTTCGTCGGGGAGGAGCCGGCGCCGGTGCCGGTCGAACCGCCGCCCGCGCCGGCGGCCCCGCCGGAGCCGGGCGACGAGCCCGAGCCCGAGCCCGGTGCCGGGCCCGGTGCGGCCCGCACCGGGCGGACCCGCAGCGCCGAGGTGGGCCGGGAACTCGGCCGTGAGCTGGGACTGGGCCTCGGGCTGGTGCCGCAGCCGCGCACGGTGCCGTACGGCCGGTTCGGCCGACGGCTGTCCGAACCGCCCCCGGAGGCCCCTCGGGGACGGCCCGACCCGCACGCCGCGCCGGGCCGGTAGGGTGGGCGGTCATCGGACCGGGCGCCTCCTGAAGGGCCGTCCGGGTAC
>NZ_JBIVVI010000425.1:0-6770 GCF_044757675.1 Kitasatospora sp. NPDC091257 | reverse complement strand
GGGCCGGCGCACCCGGAGGCCGTCCCGGCGCACCCGGCGGTGCTCCCGGCGGCGCCGCAGGCCACGGCGCTCACGGCGGGCCCGGTGGCCCCGGCGGTCAGGGCCGCCCCGGCGGACCCGGCGGGCAGGGCCGCCCCGGTGGCCCCGGCGGGCCCGGCGGCACCCGCCCGCCCGGTACCCAGGCCCGGCGCTGGCCGCGGCGGCGGATCGTGAAGTGGTCGGTCTTCGGCGTGCTGATCGCCGTCATGGTGACCGCCGTCTCCACCTGGTTCTGGGCGGACTCCAAGCTCAACCACGAGAACGTGCTCGCCGACTACCCCGGCCGCCCGGCCGCGGGCAAGGGCACCAACTGGCTGATCGTCGGCTCCGACAGCCGCCAGGGCCTCACCGACGCCGAGCAGGACGACCTGCACACCGGGCACGACACCGAGGGCAAGCGCAGCGACTCGATGATGATCCTGCACGTCGGGGACAACGGGAACACCCTGATGAGCATCCCGCGCGACTCCTGGGTGCCGATCCCCGACCACCCGGGCAGCAACGGCAAGCCGGTCAAGGGCACCACCGCGAAAATCAACTCGGCCTTCGGCAACGGCGGCGGCCGGCTGCTGGTCCAGACCGTCGAACAGAACACCGGCCTGCGGATCGACCACTACGCCGAGATCGGCTTCGGCGGCTTCGTCGGCATCGTCGACTCGATCGGCGGCGTCGAGATGAAGATCGACCAGGACGTCCAGGACAAGGACTCCGGCCTCGACCTCAAGGCCGGCGACCAGACCCTCACCGGCAAGCAGGCACTGGCCTTCGTCCGCCAGCGCCACCAGATGGCCGACCAGGACCTCGGCCGGATGCGCAACCAGCAGAAATTCCTCGGCGCCCTGGCCCACCAGGCCGCCTCCCCCGGCAACCTGATGAACCCGTTCACCTTCTACCCGCTGGTCGACTCGGCGCTCGGCACCCTGATCGTCGACGAGGACTGCGGCCTGACCGACCTCGGCTCGCTCTTCCTCGCCATGAAGGACGTCAACGGCGGCAGCGGCAAGTCGCTGACCGTGCCGATCGGCAACCCGGACTACCGGACCAAGACCGGCGAGTCCGCCGTGCTGTGGGACGCCAACAAGTCCAAGCAGCTCTTCGCCGCCTTCAAGAACGACACCGCGGTGCCGGACTTCAAGTAGTCCGCGACTTTGTGCGACCGCGTCGACACAATGGGTGGATGCCACTCGTCACCGCGCTGATCCACCGCCGTCGCCACCGCCTCGTGGGCCGCCTGGTCCAGGAGGCGCTCGCGCTCTACGGGATGGAGGTGCCCGCCGCGTGCGAGATCGGGCCCGGACTGCTCGTCTTCCACCGCGGCTTCGGCACCGTGCTGCACCCGTACACCACCCTCGGCGCCGGTGTGACGCTCTACAACGGCGTGACCATCGGCCGGGCCGACCCGTGGGTACCGCAGGAGGAGAGCGCGATGCGGCGGGTGGTGGTCGAGGACGGCGCGGTGCTGTGCGCCGGCGCCAAGGTGGTGTGCAAGGAGGGCGTGCTGACCGTCGGCGCGGGCACCGTCGTCGGCGCCAATGCGGTGCTCACCCGCTCGACCGGCCCCGGGGAGGTCTGGGCCGGCATCCCGGCGCGCAAGGTGGGGGTGCGGACGGGCGGCCGGTGGGCCTGCCCGGCACCGGCCCGGCCCGCCCCGAGCCCCTCCTGAACGCGCCGGACGCACCGGTAGCGAGGGAACGGCCTAGACGAACGGCAGCAGCCCGGTGCCGCACTCCGGGAAGCGGACCAGCCACTCCCCCTCGCCGCCGGCCGCCTCGGTGGCGCCCGAGAAGCCGTAGTGGATCGGCTGCCCGTCGCCGCCCAGCCACCTCGCGTGGGTCAGCTGCACCGAGAGCGAGGCCGGGCGGTACGGGGCCGCGGCGGCGTGGACGACCGGGGCGGGCTGCTCCAGCACCAGCTCGTGCTCGGTCTCGCCCGGCCGGAAGGTCACCACCGTCTCGGTGCCCGGGCGGCGCGGGAAGGCGCCCGTCGGATCCGTCCAGTACGCGGCGACCATCACCGCGAGGGTGCCGTCCAGGCTGCCGGTGTCCGGCCGCACGTACTCCTCGTCCGCGACCCAGCGGGCGTGGTGGCGGACCTCCTCCGCGCCCCACCGCTCGTCCCAGCGCACCCAGTAGCCGGCCACCCGCTTGACGGTCATGCCCTCGCGGACGACCCGGACGGCGAACCGCGCCGGGCCGACCGGCTCGCAGCCGGCCAGGGAGACCACCGTCACCTGTTCGTAGGTCACCTCGCCGTCGTCGGCGCCCTGCTCCACCATCGGTCAACCACCTTGCCGCAGAGTCGAGTTCGGCCGCGGCTTGGGCCGCGTCCGAGAAGTCGAGCGTAGGGCCCCGGAAAAGGAGGACCGCACGATTGCCCGGTTCCGGCCCGGACGGCGGCGCTCCCGGCTACCCTGCCCGCCGCACCGCACCGCACCGCACCGCGACCCGGCGCGGGAACGGGCCCGGGGCGGGTACGGCGAGCGGGTACGAAACCGCCCCGGAGCGGGAGGCCGGAAGATCCGACGTCCCGCTCCGGGGCGGTGCGTGCCAGTGGCGGCGGCGACTACTTGACCTCGCCGGAGGCGGCGATGGAGATCTTGGCCGAGGTGCGGCCGCTCTGCGAGCCGAGGCCCTCGATCTTCTTGACCAGGTCCATGCCCTCGACGACCTCGCCGAAGACGACGTGCTTGCCGTCCAGCCAGTCGGTGACGATGGTGGTGATGAAGAACTGCGAGCCGTTGGTGTTGCGGCCGGCGTTGGCCATCGACAGCAGGCCCGGGCGGTCGTGCTTGATCTGGAAGTTCTCGTCCGCGAACTTCTCGCCGTAGATGCTCTTGCCACCGGTGCCGTTGTGGTTGGTGAAGTCACCACCCTGGAGCATGAAGGCCGGGATCACGCGGTGGAAGCCGGAGCCCGCGTAGCCGAAGCCGTTCTGGCCGGTGGCCAGCTCGCGGAAGTTCTGGGCGGTCTTGGGAACGACGTCGTCGTACAGCTTGAAGACGATCCGGCCGGCCGGCTCGTCGTTGATCGTGATGTCGAAGAAAACGTTGGAAGACATGCAGGGATGATGGCACGATCACCTGTTCGGCGCGCGCTGCCCCCGGTCGGGCGCGGCCGGACGCGGCTGTGTTATCCGGTTTCCGCCCCAGAGCGAGACCGGGAAGCTAACATCGATGTCAGGTTCAGGCCTCAGTGCGGCACGGGGACGGGGTGGGCGGCATGCGGATCGGCGAACTGGCCCGTCGGACGGGTGTGAGCGAACGCTCGCTGCGCTACTACGAGCAGCAGGGCCTGCTCGCCGCCCGCCGCACCGAGGGCGGCCACCGCGAGTACCCGGAGGCCGCCGTCGACCGGGTGGTGCACATCCAGGAGCTCTTCGCGGCCGGGCTGCACAGCCGGACCATCTACAAGATCCTCCCCTGCATGCGGGACTCCGACGGCAGCCCGAACGAGGTCGCCACCCCCCTGCTGGTCGAGGAGCTCACCGCGGAGCGCGAACGGATCGACCGGACGATCAGCGACCTGCTGCGCTCCCGCGAGGTGCTGGACGAGGTGATCGCGACCGCCTCCGGGCAGCCGCCGTCCTCGTCCGAGGCCGCGTAGAAGACCGCGCAGGAGGCCGCGCAGGAGGCCCGCTGGAGGCCTCAGCCCTTCGGCTTGCGGGCCAGCAGATAGGCCTGCGGAGTCTTCTCGTCCCCCTCCGGCTCACGGACCGTACGGGAGGTGACCGGCAGGCCGGCCTCCCGCACCAGCTCCTCGACGCGCTCCGGCCGCAGCCGGCGGAAGTCCAGCGACACCGGGTGGCCGAAGGGGCGCTCCTGGCGCGACGGCCGGTCGCCGACCTGGAAGGCGAGCATCAGGTGGCCGCCGGGAGCGAGCACCCGGGCGCACTCGGCGAACACCGCGGGCAGCCGCTCCGCCGGGGTGTGGATGATCGAGTACCAGGCCACCACGCCGGTCAGCTCCCCGTCCCGGAAGGGGAGGTCGAACATCGAACCGACGTCGAACGGCACCTCCGGGTGGGCCTGCCGGGCGAGCTCGACCATCCGCGGCGAGAGGTCGATCCCGTGCACGTCGACGCCGAGCCGGTGCAGCGGGCCGGTCATCCGGCCCGGGCCGCAGCCGAGTTCGGCCGTCCTGCCGTCCGGCCGCTCGGCGCGGACCAGGTCGGCGAAGAGCCCCAGCATCGCCCGGTCCATCGGCATGCGGTCCAACGCGTCCCGGAAGAGCTCGGTGTACTCGGTGGCGACGGCGTCGTAGAACGCCCTGGTCTCGGTGAGGAAGTCCGGCTCGGTCATGGCCCCGGACCCTACCGGGCGGCCGACCGGACCCGGGACGTGTCCGGCGGATCCTTGCCGGGTGCGCGACACCGGGGCACGCGCCTACCATCGGTCCGGCCAACCAGCCCGAGGGGGACGGAAGATGAGCACGATCGGGGTCTACCTGGCGCATCCGCGGCCGGGGAGCTTCAACCACGCGCTGTACGGGGCCGTGGTGGACGAACTGCGGGGGCGCGGCTGCCGGGTGCGCGCCCACGACCTGTACGCGGAGGGCTTCGCACCGCTGCTGGCCGCCGAGGAGACCGGCACGGTGGCCGCGGCGGAGCGGTCCGGGGATCCGGTCCTCGCCCTGCACCGCGCCGAGGTGGCCGCCCTGGACGCGCTGGTGCTGATCCACCCCAACTGGTGGGGCATGCCGCCCGCGGTGCTCACCGGCTGGGTGCAGCGGGTGCTGGCGCCCGGTGTCGCGTACAAGCTCGGGACGGCCGACGGCGAGCCGGCCGGGCTGCTGCGGGCCGGCCGGGCGCTGGTGCTGAACACCTCGGACACCCCGGAGGCCCGGGAGCGCGAGGAGTTCGGCGACCCGCTGGAGCGGATCTGGGCGGCCTGCGTGCTGCCGTACGTCGGGGTCGCCGAGGTGCGGCGGACGGTGTTCCGCACGGTCACCGACTCCTCCGACGCCGAGCGCGCCGGTTGGCTGCGACAGGCCCGGGAGCAGGCCGCGGCGCTGCTCAGCTGAGCGGCGGGAGGTCCAGTTCGGCGACGGTCTGGCCGCCGCTCAGCTCGCCGGTCGGGCGGAAGCCGAGACGGGCGTAGAACTCCTCCGGGCCGTCCGGGCCCGGGTGGTGGGTGACGGTGACGCGGGATCCGCCGCGGCGGCGGATCTCGGCGCAGACCTGCTCGACGGCGAAGCGGCCGTAGCCGCCGCGCTGCCGCTCGGCGTCGATCAGCAGCCGCCACAGGCCGGAGCGGGGGCGGTCGCCGGGGCGGTCGGGGTAGAAGGTGAGGTCGAAGAAGGCCATCACGAAGCCGACCGGCCGCCCGTCGTCCAGGATCAGCCGGGGCCAGGCGGCCTCCCCGTACGCGTACGCCTCGGCCAGCGACTTCACCACCGGCGCCACCAGGGCCTCCTGGTCGGGGCGGACCCGCAGGGCGAGGGCGGCGTCGACGTTCTCGGGGGTGATGGGGGCCAGGCTGAGCACGGAGGGCCTGGTGGGCACGGAGGACATGGCGGGCAGCCTACGGAGCGCGGCTGCCCGCCGTCGCGCGGTTTTCGTCGCGCGGCCCTCCACCGACCGGGGGCGTGGGCACCCACCGCCCGGTGGACGGGGCCGTCCGCCGCCCGGCGGGCTACTCGCCGGCCGGGAAGTCGGTGCCGCGGCCGACCGCCGCCCACGTCTCGGTCTCCCGCCGCGCCTCGTCGAGGGTGCCGAGGACGCCGTCCACCGCGTCGCTGCCGAGCGCGAGCCGCAGCGGGGTGTGCTCGGCGGCCAGCGCGGCCAGGATCGCCTCGGCGGCCCTCGCCGGGTCGCCGGCCTGCTTGCCGTCGCTGTCCGGCAGCCCGGTGCGGACCGGGCCGACGATCGGCTCGTACGCCTCGATCGGGGCGCTGTGGGCGAGCGCGTCGCCGCCCGCGAAGCCGGTCCGGAACGCGCCGGGCTCGACGATCAGCACCTTGACCCCGAAGCCGGCCACCTCCTTGGCCAGCGCCTCGGACAGCCCCTCCAGCGCGAACTTGGTGGCCGAGTAGGCGCCCACGCCGGGGAAGCTGAAGCGGCCGCCCATGCTGCTCATCTGCACCACCGCGCCCGAGCCCCGGGCCCGCAGGTGCGGCAGCACGGCCCGGGTGAGTGCGGCCGGGCCGAAGAAGTGCAGCTCCATCAGGTCCCGCAGCTCGCGGTCGGTGGACTCCTCGACGGCGCCGATCAGCCCGCGCCCGGCGTTGTTGACCAGGACGTCGATCCGGCCGTGCCGCTGGACGGTCTCCGCGACGACGGCCGCGATCCGCTCCTGGTCGGTGACGTCCAGCCGGACCGGGAACAGCCGGTCCGGGTGCGCGGCGGCCGGCTCCGCCAGCGTCTCGGGGCGCCGGGCGGCGGCCACGACGGTGTCGCCGGCCGCCAGCGCGGCCTCGGTGAGCGCCCGGCCGAAGCCGGAGTTGGCGCCGGTGATCAGCCAGACCTTGCCGGCGGGGTGCTGCTCGGGGGTGCTGCCCATGATCGTCGATCTCTCGCAATCGTCGCGTGCTGCCCATGAGTTGACGATCATTTATGACACCGTCACGGGGGCCGCGTCCAGGACGGTTCGATGCCGGACGACATACGGCCCCCGACCGCGGGCGGGCGGTCGGGGGCCGTGGGTGTACGTCGAGTGGGGTTACGGGTGGGGTTACGGGAGGTTGCGGGCCATCACGATCCGCTGGACCTGGTTGGTGCCCTCGTAGATCTGCGTG
>NZ_JBIVVI010000424.1:0-6777 GCF_044757675.1 Kitasatospora sp. NPDC091257 | reverse complement strand
CCCCCACCCGGGCGAAACCCGTTTTGGCGATCCGCCCTGCATCCCATATGCTTCTCGACGTCCCCGAACGCTGGAAACAGCGGGACAGGCCGCAAGCCCTCATCGTCTAGTGGCCCAGGACGCCGCCCTTTCAAGGCGGTAGCACGGGTTCGAATCCCGTTGGGGGCACGCAGTACCGTAGTAAAGTGCAGTGCGCAAGACCGCAAGACCCTGAGTGGTTCGCCACTTCTAGGTCCCGTGGAGCAGTTGGTTAGCTCGCCACCCTGTCAAGGTGGAGGTCGCGGGTTCAAGTCCCGTCGGGATCGCTCGTCTCGCAAGAGGCGGTGCAGTACGGCCAGGTAGCTCAGTTGGTACGAGCGTCCGCCTGAAAAGCGGAAGGTCGCCGGTTCGACCCCGGCCCTGGCCACAACCGCCTGAAAAGGCAGAACGGCCCCGGAGAGATCACTCTCCGGGGCCGTTTTCATGTCCCGTACGCCAACCGGTACGCCAACGGCTCCGAATCGCGGCGAACCCGGGCAACCCAAGCGGACTGCCCGAAGGCAGAGATAGTGTGACGCCAATCACAGTCATTCGGCTTCGACCATGGCGCCATCGGGGCCGTACGTGAAGAGCCGGGGTGGCCCCATCCGGCTGATGATGGCCCTCATTGCGGCTTCCTTCTCCTCCGGAGTCGGCCCGGCTGGATCAGTGAGACGGAAGCCTTGGAGGGCCACCTCGTAGGGATCCATGTCCTCCGCCTCCGGCCTGCCCTCCAGCACGAAGCCGAAGAAGAACCGCAGTGCTTCCTCCCCCAAGTCGAGGGGATGGAACGGCAGCGGGTACGGCCCCTTGGCCGGCCATCCCGTCACCGGCTCCACCGGGTGCTCGCCGGCCCAAAAGGGTGCCTCGAACGGCAGCGGCTCGCCGATGTTCTCCATCACCCCGCTGTCCGGAGAGAGGCTGAGCGAGCGGACCAGCTGCCCGTCCTCCCAGACCGCGAAGGCCAGGAAGTCCACCACGCTGTGCATCCAGTGCACGACCAGGCGGCGTCCCGCGCTCGCATCGATCAGGTGCTGCGGCATCCGCGAGGGGTGGTCGCCCATCCAGTGCCGATCGCAGACGATGTCGACTCCGGGGAAGCTGCCGAGGTAGGCAGTCCCATCGGGCGGGTAGGTCGCGTCGCCAAGCTCGCACCTGGCCGACTTCGTGACCTCCCACCCGGGGTAGAGGCGACCGACCAGCTCAGCAGTCCGCTCCGGATCCGCGTCCGCCGGCAACCTCAGCGGGCCAGACAATGCCGTATCCATGGAGACGAGCAGCCCGGTCTTGGCTCCCACGTGTCGGCCCCTCTCCAGAACGATGGCCCCCGGATCGAGGGCAGGGCGCAAGGTACCAACCACGTAAGACAGCGGTGCCCGGCAAGACCTGGGTCTTGCCGGGCACCGGACGAACTGATGGACCAGAGCGCGAGGCCAGGAGAGCGCCTCCCCGAGGCGGCTCAGGGCCTTGAGGCGCTCGGCGAGGGAGGCGTGCGCGTAGACCTTCATGGTCACGCCGACGTCGCTGTGGCCGGCGATCTCCCGGACGATGTGCGGAGGCACACCGAGGTCGAGCAGCAGGGTGATGCACGTGTGGCGGAGGTCGTGGAAGCGGAGGTCGTCCAGGCCGAGGCGCCCGCGGACCGCGTGCCAGCTGCGGCGCAGGTTGTCCGGCTCGTACGGGGTACCGATCCGGGACGGGAAGACGAAGCCGTTCTCCTGCCAGTCCATGCCGGCGGCGGCCCGCTCGACGGCCTGACGCTCCCGGTGGTCCACCAGAGCGGCGAGGACCGGTGCGGGCAGCGGCAGGGTGCGCTCGGAAGACAGCGTCGAGCGAGGACCCTGGGGCACACGGGCGGCGCTTCGGCTACGGGCGGAGGTCGACCTGGATGACCGCGTGGCGGCCATTGGTGCGCCATGGCGTCCCAGTGCTGTCGAGCCGCGCGACGACGACAGCGTCGACACCGACGATCACGTCCGATTTCAGCGTCCGCAGAGCTGTCACGGCTGAGGGGAAGTGGCCGGCCACCTCGGTGAACGCAGTGGTGGGCGGCCACAGCCGATCGCCCACCAGCCGACGGTAGTTGAGGTCGCCCTTGAAGATCGTCATCGCTGCGCCGGCGAACTCGGACCGGAGGTCGGCGGGCATGTCGTGGAACGGCAGTGGTGCGCAGAAGAACGAGTGCGTGCGGATCACGAGCACGCCCCTGTTCATCGCTCGCCACAGTCGTTCGCCGATCGTCGCGGCAGCCGCGCTGGTGGCGGTGCGCAGGCGCTGGACGGTGGCGAGGACATCGGCCATCGTCGCGTCCGACACGTAGTACGGCTGCGGCTTCACGTAGACGACGACCTGTGCCGCCAGGCCGGAAGCCAGGAGGTGGTCAGCCAGCACCAGGTCCGGCAGGAGCTCCCGGCCGGCGTTGTCCGCGATGATGCAGACACGCCCGCCTTCGGCCCGCTCCAGCTCGGCCCAGAGCGCCTCGCTGTCGTCGGCCACCAGGTCGGACGCGATCGACCCTCCGGCCTCCTCCGTGATCTGGAAGCTCAGGTCGGCCCGGTTGCCCCAGAGCGCCGAGGAGAGGAGCGCGGCGGCTCGCTTGTCGGTGAAGTCCGAGGGCAGGTCACCGAGGGCCGCCAGCTCGGCGTCGACGGCCGGGCCGGCGAGTTCGGCGTTCTTGAACGGTGCGAACGGGTCGATGCCCTGCCAAGTCCCGGGCCGGAAGTAGCCGGTGGCTTCGAGCAGCCTGCGGTAGAAGTAGCTCTCGACCCACAGGAACGGCGCCTCGCCCCACGGCCGTCCGAACAGGCCCTCACCCCACTCCAGCCACTGCTGGTGATCGTGGGCGCTGATGCTCAGCGGTTGCAGCACACCGTCAGTGCTCTCGGCGAGGAGCTCCTCGACCGCGACTCGCTCGCCCGAGCCGTACGGCAACGCGTCGAGGACCTGCTGGACAAGCTTGGGGTGGCGTTCGTGAAAGACACTCCAAGCGAAGGATCCGGGGACATCGCTGCGGATCACGGGTGCAGTCATCACGGTCGGGCTCGTCTCCCTGATCGACATCTCAGCTGACAGCTGTCCAGCCCCAGGGGCGTGGACCGTTCTGCCCTTGCAGGCACGAGAGACGGTAGTGAGCTTCCGCCCGGTGTCGAGCCGGATCGGCCGCCGCGTGCTGGAGAGCGAAGCAGGTGACCCGGAGCTCACGGATGCTCCGCAGCACCGGGTAGCCGGCCCAGGTCATCACGTCGGCACCGTACGCCTCGCAGAAGGCGGCGTACTCGCTGTCCGAAACGGTGCCGAAGGTGCCGTAGCCGACGGCGGTGGCTGTGAGGTCCCACTCGGGTCGTCCCAGGGAGGTTCGTTCGAAGTCGAGCAGGTAGGTGGTGGTCGGTGTGACTGCTACGTTGCCGCGCCACGCATCGCCGTGGATGACACTCGCAGGCAGGCCCGGTGGGAGGCTCGGCCATGCCGCTTGGAGCTCTGCCAAGCGGTCGCGCAGCCACTGACGCTGCGTGTCGTCGAGCGTGGCCGCCCCGTCGATCCTGTCGGCGAGCCGAACGAACGGGTCTAGGGTGCCCAATGGGAAGTCAGGAACAGGAAGTTCGTGGACACGTCGGAGGAGCGGCGCGATGTCGGCAGCGGTTCCTGGCCGGTGCGGGGGCAGCTCGTGCCAGAAGGTCACGGGGTTGTCGTCGACGTCCACTGGCTCCCGCAGGTGCTCGAGCGGGCGAACCGCAGGAACTCCGCAGTCACGCAGCCAGCGTGCGACCGCCAGTTCGCGCCCGGCGGCAGCCGACTGCCCGGGGCGGCTGATGCGAGCCACGATCCCCAGCGGCAATCGCCACAGCGCGTTCTCCCCGATCCGGATCGGTTCGGCTCCCGCTGCGGACAGGCCGACCGTCGCGCACGCCTTGAGCAGTAGGGAGTGGGAGTCCTCGATGTTGCTCACGCTGCCACCGTAGCGGCGATCTGTTCCCGCAGGTCCCGGATGTCGCCGAGGTTGCGGTGGCGATGGGCGACCCGACCGAGTTCAGCCAGCTCGTGGTTGGCACGGAGCGAGCGGAGGTCGCTGACCTCCGCGAGGGCGCTCCGGCCGGCAGCCGATCGGGGGCCGAACTGGACGCGATGGCCCGGTTCGCGACCTTCGGCTACGAGCCGTTCTTCCTGGCCGGCGGCCTGCTGTTCGCCGCCGCCTCGCTCGGTCACCGGGCGCCCGGCCGGTCGGCCGTGGTGAGCCGGTCAGCGGCTCGGTCAGCGGCTCGGTGAGCCGATCACCCGGTCAGCCGGGCGGTGAGCCAGTCGGCGGTGGCGGGGAGCCAGTCCGGCAGGGCGGTGCCGAGCAGGTGGTTGCCGTGCGGCACGAGCAGCAGTTCGGCGTCCGGGGCGTGCTCGGCGAGGTGGGTGGCGGCGGTGACGCCCGGGATGCGGTCCTCGCCGCCCTCGACCACCAGCAGCGGGACGGTGATCGCCGGCGCGAGGGCGGTCAGGTCGATCCGCTCGGCGAAGGCGCGGGCCGCCTGGTACCCGCCGCAGCGCTGCGCCAGGGTCGCGGTGACGAACGGGACCAGGCCCTCCCAGTCCAGCCGGTACGGGCCGCTGACCATGGCGGCGGCGCGCAGCCGCGGCTCGTGGGCGGCGGCCACGGCCGCGTAGTGGCCGCCCAGGCTGAGGCCGATCACGGCGGTCCGGTCCGGGTCCAGCCCCGCACGGCCGGCCAGCGCGTCGAGGGCGCGGCCGACCACCCGGTGGTACTCCGGCTCCGGCGCGCTGCCGGCGGCCAGCACGCCCTGCCCGGGCCCGTCGACGGCGAGCACCGCGACGCCCCGGGCGAGCAGGGCGTCGGCGACCGCGTGGAACTCCTCCTTGCCCGAGTCCATCCCCGGCACCACCAGGACCACCGGGGCCCGGCCGCCGCTCCCGTCGGCCGCCCTGCCGGCCGCCGGGCGGCGCAGCCAGCCCGCGAAGCCCTCGCCCTCGACCCGCTCCGCCCCCGGGTCGAGCAGGGCCAGCGCCCGCCGCATCGCCTCGTCGGCCTCCGCGGCGGCCTGGGCCGCGGCCGCCCGGTCGGGGTGCGGGAGCAGCCCGGCGAAGTGGTACCAGCGGGCGGCGCTCCGGTACCGCTCGCCGGCGGTGACGGTGCGGCCCTCGGCGGCGGCCCGCTCCGCCGCCCCGGCGTGCCGGTGGCCGGCCGCCCGGCCGGCGGCCGGCCAGTCGTGCGGGGAGGTCAGCGGGGCGGTGACCCGGGCGTACTCGTACGGGTCCAGGCCGGCGCCGTGGGCGCGCGGCCGGTTCTCCTCGACGAAGGCGGGCAGCAGGCCGGGGGTGTCGAGGAAGGAGAGGTCGGGCACGGCGGGGGTTCCCTTCGAAGTCGTTCGCATCGTGCGCATCATTCGCATCGTTCGGAGCGGGTGTCGGGCGGGCGTCAGGCGAGGGTCAGGACGGCCTTGCCGCGGATCCGGCGCTCGCGCAGGTCGGTGAGCACGGCGGCGGTCTCCGCCCAGGGCGCGACCCGGCCGAGCTCCGGGGTCAGCCGCCCCTCCCGGGTGAGGCGCACCAGGGTGGCCAGGTCGGCGCCGTCCGGGATGTCCGAGTCCGCGTAGTGGAAGTGCCGGACGACCGCCGACTCCGGGCCCGCGAAGAAGTCGAAGAAGTCGAGCGTGACGGGCGTCCGGGAGGCCTGGCCGAACCAGATCAGGGTGCCGCGCCGGGCCAGCCGGGCCAGCGCGAGCGGCAGCGCGGCGCCGCCGGTGGACTCCAGCACCAGGTCGTACGGCCCGCGCGCCTCGCCCGGCTCGTGGACCACCTCGGCCGCTCCCAGCTCGACCAGCCGCCGGCCGCGCTCCGGGGAGGCGGTGACGGCGGTCAGCTCGGCCCCGGCCGAGGCGGCCAGCTCGGTGACGTAGTGCCCGACGCCCCCGGAGGCCCCGGTGAGCAGCACCCGCCGTCCGGCCAGCGGCCCCGCCGCCCGGAGCAGCCGCAGCGCGGTGAGGCCGGCCAGCGGCAGCGCGGCGGCCCGTACGGTGTCCAGGCCGTCGGGCAGTTCGGCGAGGGAGGAGGTCGGGACGCACACGTACTCGGCCCACCCGGCGGCGGGCGGATGCCCGACCACCCGGCGGCAGACGGCCGGGCCCGACCCGTCGGCGGCGGCCTGCACCACCAGCCCGGCCACGTCCTTCCCGGGCCGCCACCCGGCCCGGGGCGCCTCCAGCTGGAAGGTCTCGCCCCGGTTCACCGAGAACGCCTCCACCTTCACCAGCGCCTCCCCGGGCCCCGGCCGCGGCTGTTCCACCTCCGCGAACCGCACCGGCTCCGCCGCCCGCCCCGTCGCCACCAGCGCCTTCATCCCCACTCCTCCGTCGGCCACTCCCTCACCCCACCGCGCACCGCCCCGGCCGGTCCAACAACCGCGGGACGACGGCGACAACCACCGGTTGTCCGGCCAGGAGCGACGGGCCTTGGACGGCACCACGCGGCACGGCGGAGCGAAGCGCCCGGCCGCGGGGCGGCGACGACCCACCCGACCGCGCCGCGACCGCGGCCGGGGCGGGTGCCCCGCGGGAGTTCGGGGGGCAGGCCCTAAGGTGCCCGGGTGGATCTGGATCTGGCGCAGGTGCGGGCGTTCGTCGTGGCGGCCGAGGAGTTGCACTTCGGGCGGGCGGCCGGGCGGTTGGGGATCAGCCAGCAGGGGCTGTCGAAGCGGGTGGCGCGGCTGGAGGCGGTGCTGGGGGTGCGGCTGCTGGACCGGGACGCGCGCGGGGTGGG
>NZ_JBIVVI010000423.1:0-6787 GCF_044757675.1 Kitasatospora sp. NPDC091257 | reverse complement strand
GTATGGATGAGTCGTGCGATTCAAGCAGGAACCGCACACGCACCGTCCACCGAACCCCAGGTGCCGGGCCGGCCACCGCGCCGTTCCGGCCTGCCGCTGACGGAAGGCCAACCCGATGACCACGACCTCGCTCGCCGCGCCCGGCCCTGACGACGGCGACCAGGGCGCCGATCACCTGCCGCAGGTGTTGGCGAAGGCCTCGCCCGGCCGGGACAAGGACCCGCACGGCGCCTCCACCGACACCTCCGCCCGCACCTCCACCGCCCCGCCCGGCGACGGGCCCGTTTCCGCAGGCCAGCAGCCCCGGACAAGGGGCCGCCGCCGTGGCGACAACCCTTCTACCGCTGCCCCTGGAAGCCGGAGGCGCAAGCAGCGTGCGACGGGTCCGGCCAGGGCGAGGGTCATGGTGGCGCTCGTCCTGTTCCAGCGCGCCACCGGCCGTGAGCTCTGGCACCTGGCCCTGCCCGGCCAGGCCTGCGACAAGGCAACCCGCGATGCGCTGCTCGACCTCCAGGACGCGGGCAAGGCACGCCCGGACGGCTGGGCCCGCGGCCGCAAGCTCTGGTGCCTGACCAAGGCCGGCCACAAGGAAGCCGCCCGCCTGCTGCCGCCCGGCACCAAGCTGTCCACCGTCCGCGAGGACGAGAGCGCCGGCTACGACGAGCACGCCCTGGACGTCACCGCGACCGCCGGGCACCTCACCCGCGCGGGCCACGGCTCGCCGCTCACCCTCACCACCGAGGTCCGCCACGCGGTGCCCGGTCGCACCGCCCGCTACGCCGACCTCGTGCTGCGCGACCCCGGCAGCGAGGTGCCGGTGCTCCTGGTCGAGGTCGACCGCGACAACGAGACGGTCGGCCAGCTCGTTGAGAAGCTCGCCACCTACACCGCCTGGTGCGAACTGCTCGCCAAGGGCGCCGACAAGGTCAAGGCGAAAGCGGCCCGCCACCACGGGGCCGCCGTCCACGACCACCGGCACTGGCGCACCGTCTACCCGCCCACCGGCCACGAGGGCTACCCGCCCGTCGCCCTGGTCCTCACCCCCGGCCGCAAACGCGACCGCCCCGGCACCAAGCCCCTCACCCCCGAGCAGCAGGCCGTGAAAGCCGAACGCGACCACGCGCGGCTGCTGCGCCGCCTCGATGCGGTGGAGGCCGGCTCCGCCGCCTTCTGGAGTCCGCGGCCGTACCCGTTTGCGGGGGTGACGGCTGGCAACTACCACCTGGCGCTGCCGGTGGTCGCCACCACGTTGCAGCTGCTCGACGACCAGGGCGCCGCCGCTCCGGTGTGGCGGCGCTTCGGCCGCGACGGCTGGCACACCCTCACCGCAGCGCTGGACAACCCGGACGGCGACCGGCTCCTGGCCGTCGAGCGCCAGGCCGCGGCCGCCGCCCGCCGTGCCCGCGAGGAAGCCGAACGAGAGGAGAGCCGCCCGGCCTGCACCCGCTGCTCGACGCCGTTCTCGGACGAGCGGTGGGCGGAGCAGGAGCGGGCCCGCGCCTGGGGCGACGACGGGCTGTGCGCTGGCTGCCGCCAGGCCGACGCCGACCAGAAGGCCCGAGAGGAGGCCGAGTGCGAGCGGGCCGCCGTCGAAGCCGCCGAGGCCGAGGCAAAGCGCAGCCGTCCATGGCGGCGCCGAACCTGACCTGCCGGCGGGTGCAACACGGGGCGCAACACACGCAACACGAAGGCCCTCGGCCAAGCCCCGCGTTTCGCTCCTGGCCAGCACGAACCTCTGGGAAACCCGGGGTGCAACGCGCTGTTGCACCCCGGGTTCCGTACTTCGTACGGGTGACGGCCGGGTTCGGCCGCGGGGCGGGGCGGGCAGAGCCTTCGGTATGACGACACCTCAGGCCCGGCACCGACATCGCCGCCGTCCGGCCGCGCCCACCGTCCCCGCAGCCCCGCTCCGCGCGCCGAAATCGCTGGCCTGGACGTCCACGACTGCGCCCACTCGCGCCGCGAGGAGCACGCCGACGCCCCCGGTGAGACCGCTCTCGATCGCCGGGTGCTGCCGGACCTGGTCCAGCGAACACCTGACCCCCGGCGGTGCGGTCATCCGCACCACCTGGCACGAGCCGGCCTGCACGACCTGGTCCCGGCGGTGAGGATCGATACCTTGATGGCCTGGTCACAACGAGATAACGCACCAGGTCAAAGCATTGGCGAGGGTAGGCCGGATATCTTGATGCCCCGCCCGGACCGGGGCGCTCGCCAGCCTCATCGCGGACGCGAACGGCAAACTCCGCCTGCGATAATCCCCGGCCGCTGAGCGGCGCGGGCCTTCGCTACGCCGCCGCTGCTGGCTCGTCGGGGTACTCGAAGGTTTTGGCTCCAATTGGAGCCAAAACCGAACAATGGCGGGCCGTGGCGCGGATACCCTTTTCGCGTCCGGCGCCAAAGACATCGAGAGGCTGACATGGACCACGACCTGGTCAACGACCCGCCGACCGCAGACGCAGACGATTCGTTGTCCGTCGACCTGTTCGCGGACCTCACCGAGGACCTCCGCGTTACGGTGGCCAACTGGCGGGCGGAGCACGGCCTGCTGTTCTCGAACGAGGCGGCCTGGGACGACCTGACCGAGCAACTGGCGGCCAAGGTCAAGGACGCGTTCGGCGTCTGACACCCTGCGGAAGCGCTCACCCGGCCCCGCCAGCCTGGGACCGGTGCTGGGGCAGGGCTGAAACACCCGCTCGATGGTGACCTCGAACGCCTCGCCCTGCATGATGCGGTCGGATGTCACCGCGCTCCCGAACTCGGAACCCGCAGCGGAGTTGTCCTTTTCGTCGACATGGGCCCGGATACAGGGCACGTTGGGCGGGGTGCCCCGGCCGACAGTCACGTTCGCCATGTCCCACACGCCGCCGACCTCGCGCGGGGTGATGTCGATACACAGTTCACCCTCGTTGCCGCCCTGCATGGACCTGGCGAACGGGTCCCACGGTCACAGGTCAGGGCACGCCTGCCCTCGGCCTGCTCGTCCGCCGGCCGTCTTCGGCTGGCGCGGGACGGTCTTGGTCTTGTCGAGGCTCAGGGGGCAACGCGGAAGGCCCCGAGGATTCGAACCAGGGCCTTCCGTGAGCTGAAGCTTCAGCCCAAAACGGTCAACCGCACGTGTTTGGATCCCGCCACATCTTGTTGGCACTACCTGACGCCCGCTGCCAGTGAATGACGGTGCACTGGAAGCTCTGCTGGATCTCGCTGCCGACGTTGCGCTCGTAGGACGTCGGGTAACCCATCGACCCGGCCTCGCACCCATCCGCGCACCAGTATTCGCCGATCTCCCCCCACACGGGCCACGCGCCGCTACGAGGGGACCAGTAGATTGTTCCGTTCTCGAACTGCGTCCGGCGGCCGACGCCGTCGGGGTTGGTCAGCTCTCCTGTGCGCGGGCACCCGAGCTTCCCGCTGGATCCCCCCATCGCGATGTACCGGTTCTCGATTTCACCCAGCACCTCGTGGCCGCAGTAGGTTCCGTCTGCCCGTGCGACCGTCGATGCAGACATGACGAACGTGCTGGCCGCCAGTGCGAGCGCACTGGCAATGGCGACTGGCCTCCACCGCTTTCCAGTCTGACCATGCACATGAATGTGAGTCATACGTTCCCCTTGACATGGACGTTTGAACCGGAGCCCCAGCCCGCAAGCAGCTCTCGATCGGATCAACGATGAACCCGGGTTATGGAAACGAGAGCGGTCGTGATACTGGTGGGGTCGCGTATTCAACTGTCGCGAATGGTCGGTCTTGTCGAGCGGGGCGGTGACTTCCCATGATCTCCGGCGGCATATCGGTCCACGCAGTGCCCGTCTCGATGAGGAGACGGACGGGTGGTCTTGTCGTGGTCGTCACCGAACCCCTCGGACTCGGCTGATCCCTCCTACCGCCCATGACTCGCCGCGCCGCCCCCGCTCACCCGGGTTCAGGGGCGCCGGGGTGTAGAAGTGAACGCGACCTGTTCCGCGCTTACGCCCGACTGGAGTTCCCGGATGAAGGCTCTCGTAGCCCGCGAGTACACGACGCTCGACGGGATCACCGTCACCGACCTCCCGAAGCCCGTCGCAGGTCCTGGTGAGGTGCTACTCAAGGTGGAGGCCGCAGCCCTCAACCCGCTGGACCTCGCGCTGATCACAGGTGCGATGAAGGACTTCTTCCCCGTCGAGCACCCCCTCGTCGTGGGGATGGACGCGGCGGGCACCGTCGCCGAACTCGGTGATGGGGTTACGGCCTACGCACCGGGCGACCCGGTGCTCGCCTTCACCGGTCAAGCCGGGGCCGTCGCCGAGCACACCGTAGTCGCGGTCGGCCCGCACCTCGCCAAGCGGCCCGCCGGCCTCGCCGCACCGCATGCCGCTGCCATCCCCGAGTCCGGGATGACGGCCACGTGCCTGCTGCGCGCGGTCGGCCTCGCAGCAGGGGAGAGCGTGCTGGTGGTCGGTGCGACGGGAGGTATCGGCCTGTACGCGGTACAGCTCGCCGCCTCGCTCGGCGCCAAGGTGATCGCCACAGCGGCCTCCGAGGACACGGACTACGTGCGCGGGCTCGGCGCGCAGGGCACCGTCGACTACAAGGCGGGCGACGTCGCGGAGCAGACGCTGCGCCAGGTCCCGGACGGAGTGGACGTGGTGGTCGACCTGATCAATCGTGGTGACGCGCTCTCCACCACGGCCCGCGCGGTCCGCGACGGGGGCCGGCTGGTCTCCCCCCTCTTCGGGCCGCAGGACCTGGGCCGGGGAGTCACCGGCGTCTACATCGGCAGCTTCACCGCCGAGCCCGGCGACCTGGAGGACCTGGCCGCCCGAGCGGCCGACGGGCGGTTGCGGGTGGAGATCGGCGCCACCTACCTGTTCACCGATGCCCCGCAGGCGGTGTCCGACTTCGCAGGCAAGCACACCCGGGGCAAGGTCGTCATTACCCTCCCGTAGCGACGCTTGTAGTAGCGGGTCAGCGGTTAACGGTGAGCGACGTCCTCGGAGGCGACCAGGGCGAGGGCCTGCTCGACCGAGCACTCGGCCAGCGCCGTCCGCCCGGCCTCGTCGGGCGCCGGCCGCAGTCGAAGCTGCGGCTGCCGAGGAGAAGCGCTCCCGCTCCTGGTGGCGGCGCTCCTGACTTGCTGATCCCCGCCGCAGGGCTGCTGACCTGCGGTGGTGAGTTTCGCCGACCGACCGGTGAGTCTTCCTTCTGGGCCCGGTGAGATTGCCCGGCCCGGGCAGCCACCGGTCGGTGAGTTTCGGGTATCTACCCAGGTCAGAGGCCGGTGAGAACGGGACTGCCCCGTTCTCGCCGGCCCGGGGCCGGACCGTCCGGGTGGCCGTCAGGTTGGACGACCAGGCCGGGTGGCAGAGCCTTGTAAACGCGTTGTGGCCGCCGGCCGCTGGTGTGGGCGCCATGATGCCGGTACGCCCGCCGGGGCGGTGGGGTCGGTGAGTTCGGCTGCGCCCCGGCTGCGTCTCGCCGAACGAGTAGCACAGATGTCGGGCTTGCGGTGCTGCCGATGGAAGGTAGTGGCTGGCCGCCGCGCGTCTAGTCTCTGGTCCAAGAGCGTGAGAGCCGAGTCCGGGGAGAGCCGTGCCGTCCATTCGCAACCTCAACGCGTGCGCCGAGTCGGCCGTGTACAAGACCGTCCGGCTGCGCGGCGGTGGCTTCGAGGCGTTCGGCTGCCGTGCGCACCGGCGCAGGGTCGCGTACGCCGCCGGCGCGGCCAGCTGTGGCGGCATGCTCCGGGCGACGGAGGCGCTTCAGTGCGGCACCGTGATCGACCACCGGCCCTTCGAGCGGATCATGGACGCGCACCACCGGGGCTGGCTGCCCGACATGGGGCCGCCGACCGGCGAGATCGGCTGGCGCACCTGGGTCCATCGACTCCGGAGCGCTCACGACAACGGCTACGCCGTGCTGGCCGAGCACTATCCGCGGGCGCTCGACCAGGTCGACCTCGCGCTGGCCCTGGCCGAGTCGCTCGTCGACCCGGGCGAGCGGGAGGCGGACCTGGAAACGCGCGTCCTGGCCGCGATGGCCGCGGCCGAGACGGCCTACCGGCGAGCGGTCATGCCGATGACCACACCCGACGGACCCTGGAAGCGGCGCCCGTAGGAGTCCCCCCACCGCCGCGCTCTTACAGCTGCCAGGCGCCGTACCGGGCCGGGGTGTGGCCGGCGAGCGCGTGCCACACCGGGGCGGTGGCACCTGGCCACCCCAGGGCAAGCCGGCCGCGAGTGAGGCTGCCAGGCCGGGCGCTGCCACCGTCACCGTCCGGCCGTCCGTCCCGTGTCGAGTGGGTGCCAGGCGGGGGTGGCGGTGCTGTGCTGGGCGAGAACGGCGGGCGGGGCCCGCACCGAACGGTGCGGGCCCCGCCTGTGCCACACAGGGGCTCAGCGGCCCCCGGACCCGCGCCCCGCGTCCACCGCACCGGTGCGCCGGCCGAGGGCAGCGGCGGTGCCTGTCGGTTCCTGTCGGTTCCCGTGCGGTCGTCAACGAGACGTAGAGCCATCCCCTAAAGGGGCGACATTTCCAGTGTTGCATGGATTTTCTCCATGCAAGATGGATAGAATGCTTGCATGACGCTCAGTACGTTGGAAACGCTGCGGCTCACCGTGGCCGCGATCAGGCAGCGCACCGGGGAGAGCCAGCGTGATCTCGCCATCGCGGTCGGGCTGACCCAGGACAAGGTCTCCCGCCGCCAGTCCGGGGCGCAGCCGTGGTCCCTGGACGAGGTCGACGTCCTGGCCGGGCACTGGGGGATGGGCCCGCTGGACCTGCTCGCCGGGCCCACCCACGCCGCCCAGTC
>NZ_JBIVVI010000422.1:0-6797 GCF_044757675.1 Kitasatospora sp. NPDC091257 | reverse complement strand
ACGAAGGTCAGCGCCTTGCGGCGGATCTCCTCGTCCGTGGTGGACTCGGCCTTGTCGAGCTGGGCCATGACGTGGTTGCGGAGGCCGATGGCCTCGTACTGGTGGCCGCGATTCACCTGGACGACGGAGAAGTCGACCAGTTCGGCCAGGACGTCGAGGTTGCGGGAGGGCTCCCGGCCGGCCGGGCCGCCGCCGTCGACGGGTTCCTGCCGGATGTCGTCGATGGAGAACTCCTCGGGGAACCGGGAGAGCCGTCTGAGTGCCCGGCGCTGCCGTTCGTCGAGCAGTCCGTACGCCCAGGCGAGGCTGCGGTGCAGCGAGCGGTGGTGGGAGAGCCCGCCGACCTCCTCCTGGCCGAGGATCGGCAGCACCCGGCACTCGTCCACCAGGACGTGCAGGGGCACCGAGCGCATCCGCACGGCGGCGTTCTCGATCGCGAGCGCCAGGCCGCCGAGGCGTCGGCAGAGCTCGACCACCTGCGGCATCTGGTCGCCGAGGTCGAGCGTCGGGGCGACCGAGTGCACCCGGTGGCAGAACAGCTCGGCGGCCGGCGGGCAGCCGTACGGGCCGTCCGGGTGGTCGACCGACAGCGGTGAGACCTCCCACAGGTCGGCGGGGACCCCGGCGGGCGCCCGCAGCGAGGTGATCATGATGTGGAGTGCCGGGTGCCGCGCCAGCAGTGTCCTGACCTGCCGGGCCACCGTGTCGATGACGTGCTCGGCGTTGTCGACGACCAGCAGCAGCTGCAGCTCGGGGCCGGTCCGCGGGTCGCGGCCGAAGCCCCGGAGGAGGGCGTCGAGCGCGCGCTGGGCCTGGGCCGAGGCGGCCGCCGGGTCGACGGCCTCGGGGGTGACCGAGCCGAGCTCCAGGACCACGACGCCGTCCCGGAAGCGGTCCAGCAGGTGGGCGGCAGAGTCCAGCGCCAGCCGGGTCTTGCCGACCCCGGCCGGTCCGGTGAGCACCAGCGGACGGCCCGGTCGCAGGGCGGTCACGACGTGCAGCAGGTCGGCCCGTCGGCCGACGGTGATGTCCGTCTTGGGTCGCAGTCCCCGCCACCGCGCGTTGTCCGGGAGCTCGGCGACGCGGGCCGGGAATCCGGGTTCCGGCCGGGTGGGCGGCAGCCCGGCCGGGGCGCCCGCGTGAACGACCTGGGAGAGCAGGGTGTCGTCCCGGTTGGTCGCCGCGGCGAACAGCGCGCCCACCAGGAGTTCCACGGAACTGCGTCGCGGATTCTTGATGGCGCCGGTTTCCAGGTTGCGAATGGTGCGGACGCTGACAGTGGAGTGTTCGGCTAATTGCTCCTGGCTCCAGCCGACCATCTTCCGTTGGGTCACCAACATCGATCGAAGCTGATTGTTGTCCATTCCCCCGCGCTTCCTGCTGTTGTGAGCAGAATAAAAGTCAGAACTCGATGCGCCGCTTTTACGGCGCCCATCGCTCCGAAAAGCGATCACTGTCGCCGGGCGGTCGGGCAGCCGGGCGGAGCGCGGGCGTGCGCGCTCGTTCCGGCAGGGGGCGCAAGGGACCCGGGCCGCCAGGTGTCAGG
Organism: Kitasatospora sp. NPDC091257; assembly: GCF_044757675.1. Lineage (NCBI taxonomy): Bacteria > Bacillati > Actinomycetota > Actinomycetes > Kitasatosporales > Streptomycetaceae > Kitasatospora > Kitasatospora sp. NPDC091257. The sequence continues at coordinate 5,251 of NZ_JBIVVI010000422.1, read as the reverse complement.
GCCGCCAGGTGCCTGGGCGGCAGTGTGCCAGTGCCGTGGAATAATGAATCGGGGACGTGATGACGGGTTGTCGCAGTTGTTCGTGGCGGTCTTCGGCGATGATTCGACGGTGATTCGAGGTGAGGTGATCGCCGCCATCGGCTGCTCAAGCGACGCGCGAACGAGTGTACTACGCGGACTATTTTCGGCGAAGCGGTCACAGCGTTCGATTTGCCCCTCCGGGACCGGCAACTTCGCTCCGGATCCGGCAATTTTCGGCATTGCGGCCGATATTGTGCAAGCATTATCGGCCACCGTGGCCGAATCCCGTCGCTTGTTCCCGGAGTCGGGCATCGATTGTTCATGGAATCGACCGCCGCCCGTTCCCGGGTCGGATCGGCGCCGTCCGGCGGGCTGTCGGGCGCCCTCGGCCGGGGTTGTCGGGGATGCCGGCCGGGGTTCTCGGGGGATACTCGTTCAACTGCGGAAACCCCGGTGGGTGCCCAGGGAAACCCGGTTGAGCCCACCCACAGCCGAAGGATAAGAAGAGGAAATGACAACGCTCAAGGAGCAGCTGCACGAGAACCTCACGGCTGCCATCAAGGACCGGGACGAGCTGCGCGCGTCCACCATCCGGCTCACGCTGGCCGCCGTCACCAGCGAGGAGGTGGCGGGCAAGCAGAAGCGCGAGCTGTCCGACGCCGATGTGCTGAAGGTGATCGGCCGCGAGGCGAAGAAGCGCCGGGAGGCGGCCGAGGCCTTCGACACGGCGGGCCGGACGGAGCAGGCGGCCCGGGAGCGGGCCGAGGGCGAGGTGCTGGCGACCTACCTGCCCAAGCAGCTCTCCGACGAGGAACTGGCCGCGATCGTGGCGGCCGCCGTGGTCGAGAGCGGTGCGAGCGGCCCGCAGGGGATGGGCGCCGTCATGAAGCTGGTGAAGCCCAAGGTCGACGGTCTGGCCGAGGGCGGCCGGGTCGCCGCGGCCGTGAAGGCCGCCCTGGCCTGAGCCGGGTGCCCGGACGCCCCCGCGGACGCCGGTCCGCCGGTCCCGTCCCGTCGCCCAGGTGACGCCCCCAGGTGACGCCCCGCCCCGGTCGTGCGCCGCCCCGGCAGCACGCCGAAGGGGCGCCCTCCGCACTGGAGGGCGCCCCTTCGCCGTGTCGGCCGTTCGCGGCCCGGGACGGGTCAGCCGTTCCCGTTGCCGCCGCCGTGCCGGCCGCCGTTCCCGTTCCCGTTGCCGGGGAAGGGCGGGAAGGTGAACCCGCCGGGGAAGCCGCCGGGCAGTCCACCGGGGAGCCCGCCGGGCTGGCCGCCGGGCTGACCGGGGTTGCCGCCCTGCTGCGGCGGCGGGGGGTTGCCGCCGGGCTGCGGGGTGTTCGGGTCGGTGGCCGGTGCGGTGGCGCCCGCCGGGGGAGCGGTCGGCTGCGGGTCCGGGATGTTGGCGGTCTGGATCGGCTCCAGCGGCGTTCCCTTGAGAGCCTGGTTCATCGCCATCGCCCAGATCGGGCCGGGGCCGTCGGCGCCGAACACCTCGGGGTAGTACTTGCCGCCGATGGTGATGTTCTTCATCTTGACGCCGCCGGCCGGGCCGCCGAGCCAGACCGCGGCGGCCAGCGACGGGGTGTAGCCGCTGAACCAGGCGGCCTTCTTCTCGTCGGTGGTACCGGTCTTGCCGGCGATCTTGCGGCCGTCGTCCATGGTCAGGGCGGCCGCGGTGCCCTTCTCGGTCACGTTGAGCAGGACGGCGTTGAGCGAGTCCGCGGTCTGCTCGGAGAAGGCCTGGCTGCACTGGGACTGCGGGACCGGGATGTCCTTGCCGTCCACCGTGGTGATCTTGTTGATCGCGATCGGGGTGCAGTACTTGCCGCGGGCGGCGAAGGTCGCGTAGACGTTCGCCATGGTCAGCGGGGAGAGCTCCAGGGTGCCGAGGACCATCGAGGGCACCTCCTGGAAGGCGTCGCCCTTGGCGGACTGGGTGATGCCCAGCTTGTTCGCCATCTGCTTCATCGCGCAGAGGCCGACCTGCTGCTCCATCTGCACGAAGTAGGTGTTGACCGAGCGGGCCATGGCCTCCTTCAGCTGGTACGGCCCGACCTCGCTGTCCTGCTCGTTCTTCACCGTCTCCTTGGGCTTGACGGTGTTCTTCCAGGTGCCCGAGCAGGTGGACATCTGCGGGTACTCGATCTTGTTCTCGGACGGGAACGCCTGGGTGTTCGACATGCCCGACTCCAGCGCGGCCGCGGCCAGGATCGGCTTGAAGGTCGAACCGGTCTGGAAGCCGTTGCCGCCGCCCATCGCGGCGTCCACGTTGAGGTTGACGACGGTCTGGTTCTTGTTCGGGTCCAGGCCGTACGGGCGGGTCTGGGCCATCGCCAGGATCTTGCCGCTGCCCGGCTCCATCATGGTCGCGGCGGCCGACACCGTGTCGGTCACGTTGACCTTCTTGGTGACGGCGTTCTGCGCGGCGGCCTGCTTGTCCGGATCCAGCGTGGTGTAGATGTTCAGGCCGCCGGTGTTCCACACCTTCTTGCGCTCGTCGGCGTTCTTGCCGAAGGCCGGGTCCTGCTTGACCACGTGGCGGACGTAGTCGCAGAAGAAGCCCATGCCGGCCTGGGCGGTGATGCAGCCGTTCTGCGGGTCCTTGTACTTCAGGCCCAGCGGGGCGGCCTTCGCCTCCTTCGCCTGGTCGGCGGTGATGTGCTTGTTCTCCAGCATCTTGTCGATCACGACGTTGCGGCGCTTGACCGTGTTCTCGGGGTAGCGCACCGGGTCGTAGGACGACGGGTTCTGCACCATGCCGGCCAGGGTGGCGGCCTCGGCGACGGTCAGGTCCTTGTTGCTCTTGCTGAAGTAGCGCTGGGAGGCGGCCTCGACCCCGTAGGCCTGGTGGCCGTAGAAGGTGATGTTGAGGTAGTTGGTGAGGATCTGGTCCTTGGACAGGTCCTCCTCCAGCTTGATGGCGACCTTGAGCTCCTGGATCTTGCGGCCCAGGGTCTTGCGCTGGGCCTCCAGGACGGCCGCCTGGTCGTCGCCGGCCTTCTCCACGTTGACGTTCTTCACGTACTGCTGGGTCAGCGTGGAGGCGCCCTGGGAGGCGGTGCCGCTCTCCGCGTTCTTGCTGACCGCGCGGAGGATGCCCTTGAGGTCGACGGCGCCGTGCTCGTAGAAGCGGGCGTCCTCGATGTCCACCTGGGCGTGGCGCATGAACGGCGACATCTGATCGACGGTCAGGACCGTGCGGTCGCGCTCGTAGACCTTGGCGATCAGCCCGCCCTTGGCGTCGAAGATCTGGGTGGCCTGGGTGAGCGGCGGGGTCTTGAAGTCGTCCGGGATGTTGTCGAAGCTCTCCGCCGTGTCCTTGGCGGTCAGCCCGATGGCGCCGACGGCGGGCAGGGCGAGACCGGCCAGCAGGACTCCGGAGAGCACGCTGACGCCCAGGAACTTCACGCCGTTGCCGGCGTGCTCCAACGGTGATCCGCCGGTCCTGCCGCGCGGAGCTCCGGTGTTGCCTGGGGGCTGGGGTGCCTGTGGGCGCTTCGGTGCCATGGGGAGAACCCTACGTCGCGGATTCCCGCACACAGCGGCAGGCGTTCGCCTAGGCTTGTCACAAGCTTGCGACAGCTTCGGTGCGTCAACATCGCTCACTCTTGTGGGCGAGGAGACTTGCCCGGAATGCCCTGTGATGGCCGGGTTTTGAGGCAGCTGTGGCCTGCTGTACCCGTGTGTTCAGTCACGCTCCGTGGTGACTCCTGTGGCGAGAGTGCGGGCTCCGCTTTTGGCAAGGCGTGCGACCTGCGATCACTCCAACGAGTGAGCTGATTGATACCCATAGTCCAATCGGGTCATTCGAGATTGAGCCCGAAGGGGCTGTTGCAAGCTGTCGTTCTTCCGTAACGTCCTCAACTGGCAACGGTGAATATGCCGTTGCCGCCGTGGGGGAGCCTCGAAACGGGAGAGGACGGCGCCGGCATGGGCTGGGTTGACGACTGGAGTGCGCAGGCCGCCTGCCGCACGAGTGATCCGGACGAACTGTTCGTCCAGGGGGCGGCGCAGAACCGCGCGAAGGCGGTGTGCAGCGGCTGCCCCGTCCGGACGGAGTGCCTCGCGGACGCCCTGGACAACCGGGTGGAGTTCGGGGTGTGGGGCGGGATGACGGAGCGCGAGCGCCGTGCGCTGCTGCGCCGCCGCCCGACCGTCATCTCGTGGCGGAGGTTGCTGGAGACGGCACGCACCGAGTACGAGGAGTCCCTCGCGACCGGAGTGATACTGACGGACTACGCCCAGGCGGGCTGAGCCCGGCCGCACCGCGCGGTCCGGGCCGGTCGGCCCTCGGGCACGGGCTACACCGCGCCGTTGAGCCGGTCCCCGATGGCCCGGAGCCCGTCCAGGTCGTGCACGTCGCCCGGCAGCGCCGGCACCTCCACGATCGGCACGTCCGGGTACACCGAGACGAAGCGGTCGCGGGTGCGGCGTTCGCGCCCCATGATCTGCATCCGCTCGGCGTGCAGTCGCAGCAGCCCGGCCGCGAGCAGTTCCGCAGCGGGCGAGGCGTGCTCCGAGCCGTTCTCCTCCAGGGCCTCGGCGGCCGCCAGCGCCCGCTCCGCGGTGAGCTGCGGTGCCCCCGTGTCGTGCACCCGGTTGAGCACCAGCCCGGCCAGCGGCATCCGGTCCGCGGCCAGCCGGTCCACGAAGTACGCCGCCTCGCGCAGCGCGTCCCGCTCCGGCGCGGCCACCACCAGGAACGCCGTGCCCGGCGCCTTGAGCAGCTGGTACGTACGGTCCGCGCGCTCCCGGAAGCCGCCGAACATCGAGTCCATCGCGCTGACGAAGGTCTGCACGTCGGTCAGCAGCTGAGCACCGAAGATCTTGCCCAGAGTGCCGGTGAGCAGTCCCATCCCGACGTTCAGGAAGCGCATCGCGCTGCGCCCGCCGACCTTGGCCGGGGCGGTGAGGATCCGGATCACCCGGCCGTCCAGGAAGGATCCGAGCCGGTTGGGCGCGTCCAGGAAGTCCAGTGCCGAGCGGGACGGCGGGGTGTCCACGACGATCAGGTCCCACTCCTCGGCGGCGCGCAGCTGCCCGAGCTTCTCCATCGCCATGTACTCCTGCGTGCCCGCGAAGCCGGCCGACAGGGACTGGTAGAAGGGGTTCTCCATGATCGCCTTGGCCCGCTCGGGCTCGGCGTGGGCCAGCACGACCTCGTCGAAGGTCCGCTTCATGTCCAGCATCATGGCCTGGAGCTCGCCGTCGCCGGTGACCCCCTTGACCACCC
>NZ_JBIVVI010000421.1:0-6802 GCF_044757675.1 Kitasatospora sp. NPDC091257 | reverse complement strand
CGTCCACAACCGGCAGCCCGCCCGCGCGCCCCCCAGCCCCGCCTCAGGGGCGACCCCGCGCAACCGGTCCGCCGCCCCCTCGCCGCCAGCCCCGCCGTCGTCGCCCAGAACCGGACCTCACATGACAGTGCTTCACTCGCGCAACGCCGACGCAGCCGACCCGGCGGACGTCGCCGACGCCGCAGACGTCAAGGACCCCCAGGACGCCGCCGCGGAGCCCGACCTCCGCGAGGACCTCGGCCGCTACGCCGAGCTCGGGGCCTTCACGCTCACCGCCGAGACCCACGCCTGGTACGCGGCCGTCGACACCGTCGCCACCCCCGAGGACGCCCGCGCCGCCTCCACGGCCCTCGCCGAACTGCGCGGCAGCGACCTCCAGCAGACCTGGGAGGCCGTCACCGCCCTCGCCGCCGACGTCAAGCTGGACGAGCCCGACACCGTCGCCAAGACCGTGCTGTTGGTCGAGATGCTCCAGCGGGTGCACCGCACCTCCACGGCCCTCTTCCCCGCCGCGTACGACGCCGACCTCGGCGCCCTCGCCGCCGCCACCGCCGACAGCACCTGGCGCCGCGAGAACGGCGTCAAGCTCTCCTGGCTGCGCGGCCGCTCGCTGCGCAAGCAGGCCGTCGCCCTCGCCACCGACCGCCGCATCCGCCGGGAGGACCTGCACGAGGCCCTCACCTCCGCCGAGATCGAGCGCCGCGCCTGGGCCGCGCTCGCCCCGGCCGGCACCCTTCCGCGAGTGCCCGGCGCCGGCGCCCTGGTCGACCGCACCGCCCAGGCCTTCGAGGCGATCAACACCGGCCTGCGCGGCCTCGCCCGCCTGCTTCCCGACCACGACCTGGACGGGCTGCCCTTCGCCGAGCTGATCGACCTGGTCGAGCGGCTCGCCGCCGACGAGGGCACCCTCTACCGCCTGCCCACCATCCGCGGCCTGCGGGTCGGCCTGGAGGAGGCCGGCCTCGCCGACCTGCTCGCCGAACTCGCCGCAGCCAAGGCCGACCGCCGCGCCGCCGAGGCCGCGTACACGGCCCGCCAGGCGCTGGTCGCCGGGCAGCGGGACGGGCTCGGGGAGAAGGCCACCGCCATGGGGGATGCGGCGGTCGAGGAGCAGCCCGAGGCCGAGGACGCTGCCGAGGCGACGGACGAGGTCGCTGCCGAGGTCGCTGCCGAGGTCGACGGCGAGGCCGGTGCCGAGGAGGTTGTGGCCGATAAGGCCGGGACCGAGGAGTCGGCGGACCTGGCTGACGCCGAGGCGGCTGCCCTGCAGGCGCTGGCCGGTGGGCAGCGGGACGGGCTGGGAGAGAAGGCCCCGGCTCCGGTGACCGCTCCGGCGGAGGAGGCCGACGAGGCCGCCGCGGCGCCCGCGGCCGCGGCCGCGGCCGCTGAGGTCAAGGTCGAGGTCGAGGTCAAGCCCGAGCCCGAGGCCGAGATCAAGCCTGAGGTCGAGACCGACGCCGAGGTCGAGGCGGAGATGTCGTCGAACACGGGTGTCGCGGACGACGAGCCGGCGACGGAGCAGGCCGACGAGGAGGCCCAGGCCGCGGTGGTCACCCTCCCGGCGCCCTCCCCGGCGGCCGACGACCTGGTGGCGGCCGCGACCGCCGCCCTGGCCGAGGCCGTGGACGAGGCCGTGGACGAGACCCCGGCGGAGACGGAACCGGAGGCCGACCCGGCCGCCGAGGTCGTGGTCGAGGAGCCGGCCGCCGAGGTTGCGGCCGAGGCTGAGACCGTGGTCGAGGTCCAGGGCGAGGTCGCGCCGGTGGCCGAGACCGAGCCTGAGGCCGTCGTGACGGAGCCCGCCGTCGAGGAGCCGACCGCCGAGGTCATCGACGCCGTTGAGGCTGAGGTGAACGCGGTGGAGGAGCCCGCCGCCGAGACCGATGCGCCGGCGATCGAGACTGCCGAGACTGCCGCCGAGGTTGCGGCCGAGGCTGAGGTCGAGGCCGAGCCGGTGGCTGTCGCGGTGGAGCCCACCGTCGACGAGCCGGCCGCGGAGGTGGACGAGCCTGCCGTTGCGGTCGAGGTCGAGATCGAGACGGCTGAGGCCGTGGTCGCCGAGGCGGCTGCCGAGCCCGAGCCGGCCACCGACCCCGAGCCCGCTGTCGAGGAGCCCGTCGCCGAGACCGAGCCCGAGGCTGTTGCCGTGGAGGCGGCGGAGTCGGTGGTCGAGGCCGAGGATCCTGCCGTCGCGCCCGAGCCCGAGCCGACCGTCGAGGTCGCGCCGGTGGCCGAGCCCGAGCCTGTCGCCGTTGCCGAAGCCCCCGCCGCCGAGCCGGAGGCCGAGGTCCGTCCCGTGAAGCCGGACTTCACGCCCGGTCGCCCCGTGACCGCCTACTCCGCCGACGAGCTGCTCGCCGTGGTGCGGTGGGTGGACGGCGACGGCGTCGAGCGGACCGACGAGGAACTGCTGCGGGCGGCCATGAAGGAGCTGGGCTTCGCCCGCCTCGGTCCCCGGATCAAGGAGGCGCTGGGCGCCGCCGTCACCGCCGCGCGCGGCTGACGACACAAGCCGGCAAGGCCACACGGCCGCAGGGCACAGGGCCCGGGACGCGAACACGCGTCCCGGGCCCTGTCACGTTCCGGAGCACCTGCCCTCAGTCGGTGCTTTCCCTCCCGCCCTCGCTCAACCCTCGTGCCCCCCGTGTCATCGGCGGCCGTCGGTGAGTGGCGGTCGTCCTACGAGGCGCCCGTTCCGCCGCCCGGACCGTACGGGTGGTCGAGGGCCCGCCGCAGCACGGCGGGGGCGGTCACCAGCGAGGGGCCGTACCAGGTCAGGTGCCGTCCGCTGACCAGCGCCGCCGGCATGCCCGGGAACGCCTCCGGGCCGTCCTCGGCGGTGAAGCAGTACGGCTCGTCCGGCAGGACAACCAACTCGGGTCGGCAGGCGAGCAGTTCGGGCAGCGGAACGGCCGGGTAGCGCTCGGGGTGGTCGGCGTGGACGAGCCGCAGGCCCAGGCGCCACAGCAGGTCGCCGGCGAAGGTGTCGCGGCCGAGGACCATCCACGGGCGGCGCCAGATCGGCACGACGGTCCGCGGGCCGTCGCCCAGCGCGGGAGTGCCGCCGCTCCCGACCGGGGCCCAGGCCGCCTCCGCCTCGTCCAGCCACGGCGGCCGGGGCAGTCCGCAGGCGGTGGTCAGCAGCCGGTGCAGGGAGCTGAGGGCGTCGTCCAGGGTGCGGATGTCGGTGACCCAGACGGGGACGCCGGCCGCCCGTAGCGCGTCCAGGTCGGGGCGCCGGTTCTCCTCGTCGTTGGCGAGGACGAGGTCCGGCGCGAGCGCGACGATGCGCGGGACGTCCGGGTTCTTGGTGCCGCCGATCCGGGTGACGGACAGGTCGGTGGGGTGGCTGCACCAGTCGGTGGCGCCGACCAGCAGCCCGGGCGCGGTGGCGGCGACCGCCTCGGTCAGCGAGGGCACCAGCGAGACCACCCGGCGGGGCGGACGCGGCCCGAGCCGGACGGGGAGGTCGAGATCGTCGCGCGGGACGGTGGGGGCGGCCATCCGGCCAGCCTACGTCCGGCTCCGGGGCGAGGGGGCGCGCCGACGACGACCGGTCGCGAATCGCGGGGAACCCATCGACCCGGCCGCCCGACTACCTGGTCCGGGTCCGCAGTACGGGCCTTCGGCACGACCAGCCACGACCACCCACGACAAGCACCGAGCACGGTCACCAGCACCGTCACCGAGCACGGTCACCGACCAGGAGAGAGTTGTCATGCGCCCTCGCGTCGCCTGCGGAATCGCAGCCGCCGTCGCCCTGTTCGCCACGGCCTGCGGAAGCGGGACCGCGGGCGGGCCGAGCGCCTCCGTCACCGTCCGGGACGACCTGGGCGGTGGATTCCCCGTCAAGGTCGCCGACTGCGCGGGCAAGGAGACCAGCATCGCCAAGGCGCCCGCCAGGATCGTCACCAGCAATGCCGCCGGCCTGGAGCTGATGCTCCAACTCGGCGCGGGCGAGCGGGTGATCGGCACCGGCTTCCCGCCCGGCAAGGGAACCCTGCCCGCCGCCGTCGCCGAGCAGGGCGCCAAGGTGCCGGTGCTCGGGGACAAGGGCATACCCAAGGAGAAGCTGCTCGGCTCCGGCGCCGACCTCTACGTGGACACCTTCGGCGCGATGCCGATGATGGGCGGCGGCGCCACCGGACCGAGCGAGGAGGAGTACGCGGCGGCCGGCATTCAGCACGTGTACCTGCTCTCCACCGCCTGCGCCGGGACGCCGAAGGCCGCCAAGGCGCCGCGCACCGACCTCGCCGGGATCGAGGAGGACGTCCGCCGGCTGGGCGCCGTCACCGGCACCGCCGCGCGGGCGGAGGAACTGGTCGCCGGGATGGAGAAGCAGCTCGGCGAGGTCCGCACCGCGCTCGCCGCCGTGCCGGAGGGGCAGCGGCCGAGCTACTTCGTCTTCGACTTCGACGCCGGCACCAAGCAGCCGGTGGCGGTCTGCGGCCGGCAGGTCGCCAACGCCGTGATCACCCAGGCCGGGGCGCGCAACGTGTTCGCCGACTGCGACGCCGACTTCAAGCCCGGCTCCTGGGAGGACGTGGTCGCCAAGAACCCGGACTGGATCCAGCTGGCCGTGCGCAACCGGGGCAGCGAGGAGGCCACCCGCAAGGCCTTCGACGAGGCCGAGGCCTTCCTGAAGGGCTTCCCCGCGACCCAGGGCCTGAAGGCCGTCCAGGAGGGGCACTTCGTCCGGCTCGGCTCCGAGGTGACCACCATCGCGGGGGTGCGCAACGCCGAGGCCGTCCGGCAGATCGCCGCCACCGTCCACCCGGACCTCGTCAAGAGCGGGCAGTAGCCGGTGACGTCGGCCATCGCTCGCAACGAGCGCGGCGAAGCCCGCCCGGCCCGCACCCTGCGGGCCGGGCCGCTGGCCGCCGCCCTCGCCGTCGCCCTGGTGCTCGCGCTGACCGTCGCCGTCTCGCTCGGCTCGGTGGACGTCCCGCCCGGCGAGGTCTGGTCGGTGGTCGCCCGCCGGCTCACCGGTCGGGCCCCCGAACCCGGCACCCGCGACCTCATCGTCTGGCAACTGCGCGTCCCACGCGCCCTGTTGGCGGCCGTGGTGGGCGCCGGCCTCGGCCTGGTCGGCACCGCCGTGCAGGCCCTGGTCCGCAATCCGCTCGCCGACCCCTACCTGCTCGGCATCTCCTCCGGTGCCTCGCTGGGCGCGGTCGCCGCCATCGTCCTCGGCACCACCCTCGGGCTCCAGCTCTCCTTCGGCAGCGCGCTCGGCCTCACCGTCTCCCTGGCGGCGTTCGCCGGCGCGCTCGCCGCGTTCTCGCTGGTCTGGCTGATGGCCCGGCGCGGCGGCGGCTTCTCGCCGCTGCGGCTGGTCCTCGCGGGCATCGGCATCGCCCAGTTCCTCGGCGGCATCACCAGCTACCTGGTCCTGCAGACCCGCGACGAGCAGCAGACCAGGGGCGTGCTGTTCTGGCTGATGGGCAGCCTCGGTGGCGCCGTCTGGGCCCAACTCGCCGTCCCGGCCGTCGCCGTGGTGCTCGGACTGGCCCTGCTCCAGGCCCGCGCCCGGGGGCTCAACGCGATGCTGATGGGCGACGAGACGGCCGCCGGGCTCGGCGTGGACGTCACCCGGCTGCGCCGCGAGGTCTTCGTGGTCACCAGTGTGCTCACCGGGGTGATGGTCGCCGTCTCCGGGGCGATCGGCTTCGTCGGGCTGATGGTGCCGCACGTGTGCCGGCTGCTGGTCGGCGGCGACCACCGGAGGCTGCTGCCGCTGTCCGCGCTCACCGGGGCGCTGCTGCTGGTCGTCGTCGACACGGTGGCCCGCACCGCCCTGGACGGCCAGGAACTGCCGATCGGCGTGGTCACCGCCGTCCTCGGCGCCCCCACCCTGCTCTACCTGCTGGACCGACGACTGGAGCGCAGTTGAGGATCGCCGTCGAGGACCTGAGCGTCGCCCTGGCCGGCCGGACGGTGCTGGCCGGGGCCAACCTGATCGCCGAGGAGGGGGAGATCGCCGGACTGGTCGGACCCAACGGCAGTGGCAAGTCCAGCCTGCTGCGCACCGTCTACCGGCACCTGCGGCCCAGCGCCGGCCGGGTGCTGCTGGCCGGGCGGGACCTCGCGGAGCTGCGGCCCGCGCAGTCCGCCCGGCACATCGGGGCACTGCCCCAGGAGCGCGGCGGGGACTTCGAGTTGAGTGTCCGCGAGGTGGTCGCGATGGGCCGCACCCCGTACAAGCGGGCCTTCGCGGCCGACGACGCCGAGGACCACCGGATCAGCTCCGAGGCACTGACCAGGGTCGGCATGGCCGAAGCCGTCGACCGCCGGTTCGCCCAGCTCTCCGGCGGTGAACGGCAACGGGTGCTGCTGGCCCGGGCGCTCGCCCAGCAGCCGGACGTCCTGGTGCTGGACGAGCCGACCAACCACCTGGACGTCCGGCACCAGGTGGAACTGCTCGCCCTGCTCAGGGAGCAGCGCCGTACCACCCTGGTCGCCCTGCACGACCTCAACGCCGCCGCCTCGGTCTGCGACCGGCTGCACGTCCTGCACGGCGGCGCCCTGGTGGCCTCCGGGACACCGCGCGAGGTGCTGACCGCCGAGCTGCTGGCCGAGGTCTTCGGCGTACGGGCGGCGGTGGTCGAACACCCCCTCACCGGCGATCCGTTGATCGCCTTCGACCACCGGTCCCCGGCAGCGGCGCAGGCGGCCGTGCCGGGGCGGTAGCCCGTACCGGCGCTTCTGCTAGGCCGCGTATTCGGTCGTGATCAATGGGTTCGGGTGAGGTCCTTGATCCAGATCATTGCGCCGCGGAGGTGAAGGCCGGCGAGGTAGCTTT
>NZ_JBIVVI010000420.1:0-6805 GCF_044757675.1 Kitasatospora sp. NPDC091257 | reverse complement strand
CCTCGGGTGAGGACCGGGAGCGCCCCGCGCCACCGTCGGGGGGACAGCCCCGACGCTGGTGGGACGCCGCCCGACCCGGGGGCGAGGTGGCGCACCCCTACAACACACCCGTCGGGCACTGGCTTAGTAGTCTGGCGGGCCCTGGCGAACGGTGGCGAATGCTCGCCCGGCACTTGCCCGAGCCTCTAGCCTCGGATCAGCCGAGGAACCTGGGGGCTTCATTGAGCAGGGAACCCAACACCCGACTGGCCGATCTGTTCGTCCTGACCGGATGGTCGAAGGGCGAGCTGGCGCGGCTGGTCAACCGTCGGGGTGCCGCGATGGGTCAGCTGCAGCTGTCCACCGACACGTCGAGGGTACGGCGTTGGATCGAGCAGGGGGAGATCCCGCGCGATCCGGTGCCGAGGGTGCTGGCGGCCGTGTTCACGGAGCGGCTCGGCCGTGTCGTCACCACTGAGGACCTCGGTCTGGAACGACACCGGCCCACCAGGTCCGGAGCGGACACGTCCGGAGCAGTCCCGTGGTCGCCGGATCGAACAGCCGCGGTCCTCACCGAGTTCACGGGAATGGACCTCATGCTGAACCGACGTGGATTGGTGGGCGCCGGAGCCGCGCTCACGGCCGGGGCGGTCATCGCCGACTCGCTGAAGGGCTGGCTGGGAGGGGACGCGGTCGCGTACGCGGCGTCCGTCCCCGGGCCGCGACAGGTGGTCACCGGGAGCGGAGCGCACCCGGTGGTGGACGTGTACGACGCGGGCCCGGTCGGGTTCGACGAGGTGGAGTCGCTGGAGCACTCGGTGCAGGTGTTCCGGGCCTGGGACGCCGCCCGCGGCGGCGGCTTGCAGCGCAAGGCGGTGGTCGGCCAACTGAACGAGGTCGGCGGGCTGTTGACGCACCGGCACGCACCGGCGGTCGAGCAGCGGCTGTGGCTGGTCGCGGCCAACCTGGCGGTGCTGGCGGGCTGGATGTCGCACGACGTGGGCCTGGAGCCCACCGCCCAGAAGTACTTCATGATGGCGGCGGACGCGGCCAAGGAGGCCGGCGACCGGCCGCGGGCGGGTGAGGCGATCTCCCGGGCCGCACGGCAGATGGTGCACCTGGGCCGGGCCGACGACGCGCTCGACCTGATGTCGGCGGCCAAGGCGGCCGGCGGGCGGCTGCTGCCCAGAACGCGCGCCATGCTCAATACCGTCGAGGCGTGGGCGCACGCGTCGATCGGGCACTCCCAGGACACCTACCGGCTGCTGGGGGAGGCCGAGGACCTGTTCGGCGAGGAGGCGTCGGAGCCGCCGCCCTCGTGGATGCAGGTGTTCGACGAAGCCGAACTGCGCGGTATGCAGGCCCTGGTGCTGCGCACGCTGTCGGAGCACGTCCCGGCGGCGGCCGCCGAGGCCCGTCGGCACGCGGAGCGGGTGATCACGCTGCGGGAGGGCACCGGGCAGCTGCGTTCGGCGTTGTTCGACCGGATCACCCTGGCGTCGGTGCACCTGATCACCGGGGAGCCGGACGCGGCACGGTTCCAGGCCAAGATGGTGCTGAACCTGATCGGCCAGAACTCCTCGCACCGGACCTGGGACCGGCTGCGGGAGATGTACCGGCTGACCGCGCAGTACCAGGGGCTGGCGGTGGTGGACGAGCTGCGGGAGGAGCTGGGCCGGGAGCTGCGGGCGGCGGACGCCAAGAACCGGCGGCGGCTGACCTGACGGGCTCCCGGGTGGCCCCCGGCGGGTGCGCCCCGGGGACGCGGGCGCGCGTCCGTCGGAGTCAGAGCGACGGGGCCGGGCGGAGCAGCATGTGCAGGGCGACCACGGTGCCGTCCGTGCCGAGGACGGGCTCGCTCGCGCACTCGACGCCGTCGTGCCGTCCGCAGGGGCGGCGGACCCGCAGGGTGCCGGCGGCGTGGCGGCCGTGCACCAGGGCGTCGGTCATCATCCGCCGCAGCAGCGGCCGGTCCGCTTCGGGGAGGCGGTCGGGCAGCCGGTCGAGGCTGAGCGGGCCGTGGTCCGGGTCGCAGCCGAGGAGGAGGTAGGTCTCCGGGCTCCAGTGGATCCCGTCGGTGAGCAGGTCCCATGCGGCGGAGCCGAGCAGACCGTCGTCGATTCCGCCGTGGCCGCCGCCGTTGTCCAGGTAGCGGCCGGACGGCTCCTGCGTGGTGCCGTCCACTCTGCCGTCCGTTCCGCTGCCGGCGTCGCCCGTGCCGTCGCCGGCACCGTTTCCGCCCGCGGTGCCGGGAACGTCCGCCGCGGTGCCGTGCACCGTGCCGCTCCCGCCCGTCGGGGCGCCGTCCACCGCGGCGGCTCCCGGCGGGCGGGTGGCGCCTAAGGGCATGTTCATGGCGAACCCATCGCTCGGGTACGGCCCGTGGGGTGCGAGCCGTTCGGACAGTGAGAAGACTGTCGCACAGCGTCGTCACCCTTGCGGGCGATTTGGACAGAACGCAGGCAAAATTCCTCTGGCATATGCCACTGTGGCCGGAGCCTTCGTCGCCCTGTGTGCGGACCGGGGCCCGAGGCGGTAACCTTCGGTGATTCCGGCGCCCGGGCGCCCACCGCAGTACCGACCAGAGACCCCGGCGACGGAAATCCCGTTGCCACTCCGACCGCCGCAACGGATGCTGACCTCATGTTCGAGCCAGTGATAGCACCCAGTGCCAGCCTCCTAGGCCTCCTTCAGCGAGGCCGTGGTGACGGGCAGCTCCACGCGCTGGCCGCCGACCGTGCCGAGGCCATCGCCGCGCTGGAGGAGTGTGTCACCAGGGACCCGCGAGCCGACTGGCAGGTCGAGAGCCGCTCCCTCTACTACGCCCGCATCTACATGGACCTGGAAGCCCCCCTCGAAGGCATCGAGGACCACCTCCACTCCGCCGAGGACCTGGTCACCGACGACGAGAGCCGCACCGGCCTCGCCCTTTCCGTCCTGGGCCACCTCGCCGCGTACGGCCGGCGCGACGCGCTGCTGATGCTGCGCGAGTACGCCGCCACCGGTGCCAACTGGTCCTGGGCCCTCGACGAGCTCGCCCTGCGGGACGACGACCGCGGCCTGCTGCTGCTCGGCACCGCCGTCCTGGACCACTTCGCGCCGGGCCCCGAGGGCGACGCCGAGCTGCGCGAGTTCATCCGCAACGCGTACGAGCCCCGGCCCTGGCGGCTGTGGGCGGCCTACCACCCCAGAGTGGCCGCGGCCAGTGAGCAGTCACCCTTCGACCTGTGGCAGCGCCAGATCAACCGCAGCGGCGTCACCCCCGGCTGGTCCACGGCCGACGTGCTGGCCTGGGCCGACCAGGGCGAGCTCGGCGGCCTCGGGGTCGGCGCCTTCCTCGGCCGCCCCGACGGCCGTGGGGAGCCCGCACGCGGCACCGACGCGCCGTCCGGCCCCGACGCGGTGGACCGCCGCGCCGCCGCTGCCGCCCGCTGCCTGACCGCCGTGGTCCGGCCCGAGGACCGCCCGCTGCTGCTGGAAGCGGCGCGCGACGGCCTCCCCGGCGCGCGCCGGGCCGCCCTGCGCCACCTGGTCGAGCAGCGCGACCCGGCCGCCGTCGGGCTCATCGAGGCCGCCGCCGCGGACGTGGACGACCGGATCGTCCGGGCCGCGCTGGAACTGCTCGGCCGGATGCGCGGCCCCGAGGTGCTGGTCCACGCCCGGCGCTGGGCCGACCCGGCCAGCGGCGGCGCCGACAGCGCGCTCGGCGAGGCCGCCGTCCAGCTGCTCGCCGACGCCGGGGAGCCGGCCGACGCGCCGCTGGTGGTGGCCGGGCTGCGCCACTGGATCTCCGTGCGCGGGGTCAGCGGTACCGGGCTCGGGTCGCTGGTGGACGGTGCGGGGCGGCTGGCCGCCGCCGACGCCGTGCCGGTCCTGCGCCACATCTACGGCGAGGCCGCCTCCTCCGAGCTGCGCGGACGCGCCGCCCAGGCGCTGGCCGCGACCGACGTGCACTTCCCCGAGGGGCCCGCCGTCGAGTGCCTCTGGGACTGCGAGGAGTCCACGCGCGAGCTCGCCGCGCGCCATGTCGCCACCACGGGCGACGCGCGTGTGCTGGAGCGGTTGCGCAGGCTCGCCGCCGACCCGGCCGAGGAGGCCGAGGTCCACGCCGCCGTGCGCGGCCGACTGACCGCCGCCCGGGAGTTCGGGCGTTAGGGTCGGCCCACAACGTTCAGTGGGCCGGGACACCGACACGGTGTCCCGGCCCACTCGTTTCCGCGGGTCCTCGTACTGAAATCCGGTTCTACTTCACCGCGCCCGCGTCCGGGGTCAGCACGCCTCCGATGACCAGTCCGATGATCAGGACGCCGAGCAGGACCCGGTAGACCACGAACGGCATGAAGCTGTGACTGG
Organism: Kitasatospora sp. NPDC091257; assembly: GCF_044757675.1. Lineage (NCBI taxonomy): Bacteria > Bacillati > Actinomycetota > Actinomycetes > Kitasatosporales > Streptomycetaceae > Kitasatospora > Kitasatospora sp. NPDC091257. The sequence goes on along the minus strand of NZ_JBIVVI010000420.1, from coordinate 2,473 downwards.
AGATGTACTTCAGGAACCAGGCGATCGCCGCGTAGCCGACCACGAAGGCGATCACGGTGGCCAGGATGGTCGGCCCCCAGGCCGGCGCCGGACCCTCACCGATCTTGAACAGCTCCAGCGCCCCGGAGGCGAGCACCGCCGGGATGGCGAGCAGGAAGGAGTAGCGGGCGGCCGCCTCCCGGCTGTAGCCGAGCAGCAGGCCCGCGCTGATCGTGCCGCCGGAGCGGGATACACCCGGGATCAGCGCCAGCGCCTGGGCGAAACCGTAGATGCCCGCGTGCGGCAGCGTGAGGTCGGTGATCGGACGGGCGTGGCGGACGGCCCGGGTGCGGTCGGCGAAGGCCAGGACCAGGCCGAAGACGATCAGGGTGGTGCCGATGATCCGCAGGTCGCGCAGGTGGGTCTCGATGGTGTCCTGGAACAGCTTGCCCAGGATGCCGATCGGCAGGGTGCCGATGATCACGAACCAGCCCATCCGCGCGTCCGGGTCCGAGCGCAGCGCCGGCCGGAACAGGGACAGCGACCAGGTCTTGATGATCGAGGCGATGTCCCGGCGGAAGTAGATCAGCACCGCCGTCTCGGTGCCGAGCTGGGTGACGGCCGTGAAGGCCGCGCCCGGGTCGTCCCAGCCCAACAGGGCGGAGAAGACCCGCAGGTGGGCACTGGAGGAGATCGGCAGGAACTCGGTGAGGCCCTGGATCAGGCCGAGGACGGCCCCGTGGAACCAGTCGATCACCGGGCACCCGCCGGGGATATCCGTCGGGCGTGGGGCAGGGGCGGCATGGGCGGGTCCTTGCGGGTCGGAAGGGCATGCGGGGCCGCCGTGACCCGCCCGGCCCGCGGGCCGCGCGCGAGCCCGGCGCGCGGCTGATGGTACGGGGTGAAGGTGACGGTTCTTTGTTCACCCTTTGTCGCGGCTTTGCGCACAAGCCCGCCGCCGCTCCGGAGCCCGCCCGGCGTTGGGTCTAGAGCACCGGCCGGGCCCGGACCCAGGTGCGGTCCGCGGTCAGGTAGCGCTCGACCACCAGGTCGGCCTCCGCGAGCGCCCGCTCGAACGCCTCCGTGTCGAGCGGGCGGGACAGGAAGGTCTGCGTCCAGGTGCCGTCCGGGAAAACGTACTCGAAGCGCACGGAGTTGACGCCGTCGCCGACCGGCGTGGCCGAGACCAGCCGGGCCCGGGCGTCCGGGCCGATGGCGCTCTCCCGCGGTACGTTCCGGTGCCAGTCCTCGCCCTCGCGCTGCACCAGTACGCAGCCGTCCTCGGTGACGTGGCGGCGGCAGGTCTCCAGCAGGCCCCGGCGGACCGTCACATCACCGGCGTGCACCAGGAAGGAGGCGAGTACGACGACGTCGAAGCGCTCGCCGAGGTCCAGCTCCTCGATCGGGCTGCGCACCGTGCGGACGTCCGCGCGGACCCGGGCCAGCATGTCGGGGGACTCGTCCACGGCCGTCACGGCGAAGCCTCGATCGGTCAGCGGGTGCGTCATCCGGCCGACGCCGCAGCCGAGTTCGAGGATGCGCGCACCGGGCGGCACCGCGGCCTCGATCACGTCCGGGGCGTCGCCCACGGGGAGCCGGCTCCACACCTCGACGGCGCAGCCGTCCGGGCTGATCGCGCCCTCACCCGTTCCGTCGTAACCCGCGCGTCGTTCGTCTGCCATGCCCTTCATCGGAACACGGACGGGTGCACAGGGGAAGAGGGCGTCGGAACGGGATTGTCAGATACCCCAGGGGGGTATATGTTCGACGGTGACGGAGCGAGGGAAGCGGCGCCGAACGGGGCGCCGGGGCGCGTGGAGGACGACATGGCACACCCCGAGCAGCACGAGCGCCAGGAGCGGGCCGACCGGCAGCACGCCGCTCACGAGCACCACGGACACCATGAGCGGCACGGGCACGACCATGTCGGCCACCACGGCCAGCAGGCCCACGGCGGCCACCACCAGGCCGGCGGCGGTGGCGGAGCCGGCTGGCGGACGGCCGCGCAGGCGACCCTGCACTGCCTCACCGGGTGCGCCATCGGCGAAATCCTGGGCATGGTGCTCGGCACCGCCTTCGGCCTGCACAACGGCGCGACCGTGGTGCTCTCGATCCTGCTGGCCTTCGTCTTCGGTTACGCGCTGACCATGCGCGGCGTGCTGAAGGCCGGCCTCGACGTCGGCGCCGCGGTCAAGGTCGCGCTGGCCGCCGACACCGTCTCGATCCTGGTGATGGAGCTGATCGACAACACCGTGATGGTCACCGTCCCGGGGGCGATGGACGCGGGCCTCGGCGACCTGTTGTTCTGGGTGGCGCTGGCGGGTTCGCTGGCCCTGGCGTTCGCGCTGACCGTCCCGGTCAACAAGTGGATGATCGGCCGGGGGCGCGGCCACGCCGTGGTGCACGCGTCACCCTGTCTCTCATCCACGCGGGGAGGCTTGGATGGGCAAGAGCCGCAGAACTGTTCCCGAGGAACTCTTGCTGCTCGCTTTGG
>NZ_JBIVVI010000419.1:0-6807 GCF_044757675.1 Kitasatospora sp. NPDC091257 | reverse complement strand
CCCGGCGGCCGCCCGGTCCCCCGGTCAGCCCCAGGTGTCGCCCGGCCCCTTGCTCCCCGGCGCACGCAGCCGGCCGTAGCCGCGGGCGGGCGCCGCCGGGCCGAGCACCTTGATGGTCCGGACCGTCCCGTGCCCCAGCTCGTGGTTCAGACGGGCCACCAACTGCCGTGCCAGCCAGCGCAGTTGGGTGGCCCAGGCGGTGGAGTCGCACTGCACGGTGAGCACCGCGGCGGCCTCGTCGTAGGAGGAGGGATGGCAGTGCGCGGCGATGTCCGGGCCGACGATCTGCGGCCAGCGGCCCATCACCCCGCCGACGGCGGCCGAGGACTCCCAGCCGCGCTCGGTCAGCAGCCGGTTGAGCGCCGCACCCAGCGGGACGGGGTCGCGGCCGTCCGAGCGGGCACCACTGCGCAGGCCGTGCCGCTTCGCCTCGCGCTTCTCGCGGACCTGCTCACCGCGCTGGCGGGCCTGGGCACGGGCCGCCCGCAGCGCGGAGCGGGCGAGGTCGGCACCGGTCGGCGCGGGAGCGCCGGGCTCGGCGGCGTCGGACCGGGGTGCTCCGGGCTCGGGAGCTCCGGGCTTGGGTGCTCCGGACCTGGGGGAGTGCTCCGCCGGCTCGCTCACGGCGATCTCCTTTCCCCAGCCTGTGGACAACGGTCGCGGTCGCGCGCCCGCCGAGCCGTCCAGCCTACGGGAGCGGCCGGACCCCTCGGACCGGAGCGGGGGTGGGCGGTGCGCGGAAGTGGTCGCGGTGCGTGACGGCGGTGTGGTGGTCCGGGTGCGGCGGCACCGGTGAAAGGGGACTCCGGCGAGCGGGGGCACCACCGGCGCCGGTGAAGGGGGTACCCGGGCGGAAGCCGCCGCTGGAAGAGCGTTCGGTCAGGCGTCGATCCGGCGCACCGCGCCGTCGGAGACCGCGAACCGGGCGCCGGCCAGCGCCTTCGGCACGTCCTCGGCGACCGCCGCGGTCACCAGCACCTGCTCCCCGTCGGCCACCAGCTCGGCCAGCCGGTCCCGGCGGGCGGCGTCCAGCTCGGCGAACACGTCGTCCAGGATCAGCACCGGCTCGCCGCCGTCGGCGCGCAGCAGCTCGTACGAGGCCAGCCGCAGCGCCAGCGCGAACGACCAGGACTCGCCATGGCTGGCGTAGCCCTTGGCGGGCAGCGGGCCGAGCCTGAGCAGCAGCTCGTCGCGGTGCGGGCCGACCAGGGTGACGCCGCGATCGACCTCCTGCTTGCGGGCCGCCTGCAGCGCGTTCAGCAGCTGCTCCTCGGCCTGCTCGCGACTGGTCGGCAGTTCGCCCTCGAAGGAGCTGCGGTACTCCAGGGCGGTGTCGCCGCCGCCCGGGGCGAGCTGCCCGTACGCGGCCGCCACCAGCGGCTGCAGGGCGGCCACCAGCTGGATCCGGAAGGCCGTCAACTCGGCGCCGGCGCGGGCGAGATGGCCGTCCCAGACCTCCAGGGTGGACAGGTCGGCGCCCTTGCCGCCGCCGGCCCGGCGGGCCATCGCGGCGGTCTTCAGCAGGGCGTTGCGCTGCTTGAGCACCCGCTCGTAGTCCTGCCGCACCCCGGCCAGCCGGGGTGCCCGGGCGGTCAGCAGCTCGTCCAGGAAGCGCCGCCGCTCACCCGGGTCCCCCTTGACCAGGCTGAGGTCCTCGGGGGCGAACAGCACGGTGCGCAGCAGGCCCAGCACGTCGCGCGGGCGGACGTTGTCGGAGCGGTTGATCCGGGCCCGGTTGGCCTTGCCCGGGGTGAGCTCCAGCTCGATCAGGGTGGAGCGGCCGCGGTCCACCACCGAGGTGCGGACCACCGCCCGCTCGGCGCCCAGCCGGATCAGCGGGGCGTCGGTGGCGACCCGGTGGCTGCCCAGGGTGGCGACGTAGCCGATCGCCTCGACCAGGTTGGTCTTGCCCTGGCCGTTCGGTCCGACGAAGGCGGTCACGCCCGGGTCGAGCGGAACCTCGGCCCGGGCGTACGACCGGAAGTCGGCGAGCGACAGATGCGCGACGTGCATGGCTGTGGACTGCGCCCGCCTTCTTGTGGAGGACCTGCTGGTTACTTGGACTCGACCGCGTGGCCGCCGAACTGGTTGCGCAGCGCGGCGATCATCTTCATCTGCGGCGAGTCCTCCTGGCGGGAGGCGAAGCGGGCGAACAGCGAGGCGGTGATGGCCGGCAGCGGCACGGCGTGGTCGATCGCGGCCTCGACGGTCCAGCGGCCCTCGCCGGAGTCGGCGGCCCAGCCGCGCAGCTTGTCCAGGTGCTCGTCCTCGTCCAGGGCGCGGACGGACAGGTCCAGCAGCCAGGAGCGGATGACGGTGCCCTCCTGCCAGCTGCGGAAGACCTCGCGCACGTCGGTGACCTCGGGGGCGGCCTCCAGCAGCTCCCAGCCCTCGGCGAAGGCCTGCATCATCGCGTACTCGATGCCGTTGTGGACCATCTTGGCGAAGTGGCCGGCGCCCACGGCACCCGCGTGCACCGAGCCGAACTCGCCCTCGGGCTTGAGGGCGTCGAAGACCGGCTGGGCCTTGGCGACGTGCTCGGCGTCGCCGCCGTACATCAGCGCGTAGCCGTTCTCCAGGCCCCAGACGCCGCCGGAGACGCCGCAGTCCACGAAGCCGATGCCCTTGGCGGCCAGCGCCTCGGCGTGCTTGATGTCGTCGGTCCAACGGGAGTTGCCGCCGTCGACCACCACGTCGCCGGGGGAGAGCAGCTCGGCGAGCTCGTCGACGGTGGCCTGGGTGGCGGCGCCGGCCGGGACCATGACCCAGACCACGCGCGGGCCCTGGAGCTTGGTGACGAGCTCCTGGAGGCTGTCGACGTCGGAGATGTCCGGGTTGCGGTCGTACCCGATGACGGTGTGGCCGGCGCGGCGGATCCGCTCGCGCATGTTGCCGCCCATCTTGCCGAGACCGATGAGGCCGAGCTCCATGACCAAGTCCTTACCTGTGGTGACGTGCCTGCCGGCGGCGCCGTTGCCGCACTCCTTGAGCCTACGCGCTGGAGCGGACCCGGCCGTCTGCGGTCGGGCCGGGCGGGGGAGACGTCCACAGGCTGTGCACAGCGGGTGTGCACAGCCTGTGGACGGTAGGACGCGGCGGGATCAGCCGGAGAGGCGGACCGGCATGATCAGGTACTGGTAGGCCTTGTCCTCCTCGGCGTCCACCGAGACCTTGCCGCTGAGCAGCGCGGGCTTGGTCGGGGTGGTGAAGCTGAGCTGGGCGAAGGGGGAGTCGATGGCCTTGAGGCCCTCCTCCAGGTAGCCCGGGTTGAAGGCGATCGAGATGGCGTCGCCCTCCAGGGAGGCCTCGATCCGCTCGGTGGCCTGGGCGTCGTCGCCCGAACCGGCCTCCAGGGTCAGGACGCCCTCCTCGAAGTTGAGGCGGACCGGGGTGTTGCGCTCGGCGACCAGCGAGACGCGCTTGAGCGCCTCCAGGAAGGGCTGGGTCTGGATCGCGGCGATCGCGTTGAACTCGGTCGGGAACAGGCTGCGGAACTTGGGGAACTCGCCCTCCAGCAGCCGGGTGGTGGTCCGGCGGCCGGCGCCCTCGAAACCGATCAGGCCCTCGCCCGCGCCGCCCGAGGAGAGCGCGATGGAGACGTTGTCGCCGCTGCCCAGGGACTTGGCGATGTCCTGGAGGGTCTTGGCGGGGACCAGCGCGACGGCGGAGATGTCCGACTGCTCGGGCTTCCACAGCAGCTCGCGGACGGCGAAGCGGTAGCGGTCGGTGGCGGCCAGGGTGATCCGGTCGCCCTCGATCTCGACCCGGACACCGGTGAGCACCGGGAGGGTGTCGTCCCGGCCGGCGGCGACCGCGGCCTGGCTGACGGCCGAGGCGAAGACGTCGCCGGAGACGGTGCCGGTGGCGGTCGGCATCTGGGGGAGCGCGGGGTACTCGTCCACCGGGAGGGTGGGGAGGGTGAAGCGGGAGCTGCCGCAGACCACGCTGACGCGCTGGCCGTCGGTGGAGATCTCCACCGGCCGGTTGGGGAGGTTGCGGGAGATGTCGTTCAGCAGCCGGCCGGAGACCAGGACGGTGCCGGCCTCCTCGACGTCCGCCTCCAGCTCGACCCGGGCCGAGACCTCGTAGTCGAAGCCGGACAGCGCCAGACTGCCCTCCTGCGCGGTCAGCAGCAGGCCGGCCAGCACCGGCACCGGCGGCCGTGCCGGGAGGCTGCGGGCAGCCCAGGCCACCGCCTCCGCGAGGACGTCACGCTCCACCCGGAACTTCACCGGTAACCGCCTCCTGGATCGAGCGCTCCCGCTCGCACTCTGGTTCGTCTGATCTTGATCGTCGGTTCGGCTGTCCGCCGAGCTCGGTCACTCCGCTTCCAGTCGCAAGGACAGTCTGACGTACTCCGCCGACAGACGGGGCAGACGGGCGCAAGCAACCCGAACGGTTGTCGGAGACCGGTTGTCCACAGATTCGGGGCCCACCCACTTTGAAAGCAAGTCCGGGGTCTAAATGTGTAGTGGTAGTAGTAGGGCCTGTGGAAACCGTGGATAACCCCGTTTCCCCAGGTCAGAGCCCGAATTTTGTCCACAGCGGCTGTGGACGGCGGCTGTGGACGGGCAGGCCGCGCTGTGGACAGCCGAGCGTTACCCACAGGCCACGCTGGGTATCCACAGGTTATCCCCAGGGCTGTCCCCAGATCCGGGCCCGGTTATCCACGGGCGCCGGTCAACTTTTCGTGACGCCTTTCACACCAGGGTATGAACGGTAGCCCACGGTTGTCGAACTGTGGACGCCGCTGTGGACAACCTGGGGATAACCGCCCTTCCCCTGGGGACAACCGGTGGATAACCCGGACGGCCCAGTGGCGGCCCGTCAACTGTCCACAGCCTGTGGATAACCGTTGTGCACAAGTCCACAGGCACGTGACCTGCGCGGAAGAGCGTAGCGGTGACGGGCCTGTGGACGAATTCTGGATAACTCCGCACTCCCCACCCTGTGGACGGTGGAGGAGGGGCCGGTCCTGTGGACAACGGCCTTGCGCGCCCTCGGTTTTCGAATCACCGGTCAGTTGTTCGGCGCGGGCTGTGGACTGGCGGAACGTCCGTCGACGGCATCCCTGCCCAGCCGGCGCGCACCGCACACCTGTGGACGTGCGAAAGGGCGTCAGGATTCGCTCCTGACGCCCTGGGGCCGTGCCGCGTCGTGCCGTGCCGGGTGTTCGTGCGGTACCGCGCCGCGTGCCGTGCAGCGCCGCGTGGCACCCGGCACGACACCCGGCACGGAGTCGGCTAGCTCTTGATGCGGTTGGTGAGTTCGGTGACCTGGTTGTAGATCGAGCGCCGCTCGGCCATCAGCGAGCGGATCTTGCGGTCCGCGTGCATCACCGTGGTGTGGTCGCGGCCGCCGAACTGCGCACCGATCTTCGGCAGCGAGAGGTCGGTGAGCTCACGGCAGAGGTACATCGCGATCTGCCGGGCCGTCACCAGCACGCGGCTGCGCGAGGATCCGCAGAGGTCGTCCACCCCCAGGCCGAAGTACGCGGCGGTCTGCTGCATGATGACCTGCGCGGTGATCTCCGGGCCGGCGTCCTCGTCCCCGCCGGGGATCAGGTCCTTGAGGACGATCCCGGCCAACTCCAGGTCCACCGGGGCCCGGTTGAGGTTGGCGAAGGCGGTGACCCGGATCAGGGCGCCCTCCAACTCCCGGATGTTGCGGGTGATCCGGGAGGCGATGAACTCCAACACGTCGGCGGGAGCGTTGAGTTGTTCCTGGATCGCCTTCTTGCGCAGGATCGCGATCCGGGTCTCCAGCTCCGGCGGGGTGACGTCGGTGATCAGACCCCACTCGAAGCGGTTGCGCAGCCGGTCCTCCAGCGTGGTCAGCAGCTTGGGCGGCCGGTCCGAGGAGAGGACGATCTGCTTGTTCGCGTTGTGCAGGGTGTTGAAGGTGTGGAAGAACTCCTCCTGCGTGGACTCCTTGCTCGCGAGGAACTGGATGTCGTCCACGAGCAGGATGTCCATGTCCCGGTAGCGGCGGCGGAAGGTGTCCGCCTTGCCGTCCCGGATCGAGTTGATGAACTCGTTGGTGAACTCCTCCGAGGACACGTAGCGCACCCGGGTGCCCGGGAAGAGGCTGCGCGAGTAGTGCCCGATGGCGTGCAGCAGGTGGGTCTTGCCCAGCCCGGACTCGCCGTAGATGAAGAGCGGGTTGTACGCCTTGGCCGGGGCCTCGGCGACCGCCACCGCCGCCGCGTGCGCGAAGCGGTTGCTGGCGCCGATCACGAAGGTGTCGAACAGGTACTTGGGGTTCAGCCGGGCGGCCGGCTCGTCCTTGCGGGAGCCGCCGGCCGGGGGAGCGCCGGGCGGGGCGGGCACCCCGGGGACGCCGGGACGCTCGGCGGAGCGCTCCGGGGAGGCCTTCTCCGCGGGACGGCCGCCGGTGGGGCGGGAACCGCCGGCCCGGCGGCCGGCGCCGGCCCGCGGCTGCTCGTTCGGGCCGGGGCCGTAGGCGCCGCCGAAGAGGTCGCCCTGGGTGGTCGCGGGCGGGCCGGGGACGGGCCGCGGCGCCTGGCGGGGCGCGGGCTCCTCCGGGTCGCGGTAGGCGGGCGGCTGCTCCTGGTAGCCCTGCCAGCCCTGGCCGCCGCCGGGGCCGCCGTACGGGGCCTGGCGCGGGTCGTAGCCGCCGGTGTCGTAGCGGGGCCGCTCGTAGTCCTGCTCGTACGGCTGCCCCTGACCCTGCTCGTAGGGCTGGCCCTGCTCGTACGGCTGGCCGTGTTCGTACGACTGCGGGTAGTCCTGGCCGCCGTAGTCGGGGGCGTCCTCCTCGGCCGGGCCCGGGTAGGGCTCGGCGGGG
>NZ_JBIVVI010000418.1:0-6808 GCF_044757675.1 Kitasatospora sp. NPDC091257 | reverse complement strand
GTCGGGCCGGGTGACCGGCCCGACCCCACCGGCGGCGGATCGTACCGGTTACCGGTTACCGGTTGCCGGAGCGTCCGGTGGTGCTGCTCGGCGTGGCCGTCCCCCCAGACGGCTTGCCGTTCTTCGTCGCAGCGGTGTTGCCGTGGTGGCCGTCGCCGCCCTGACCGATGGTGCCAGCGGTGACGTCCTTGCCCGGCACCGGGGTTCCGCTACCCGGGACCAGGGACGGAGCGGGCTTGCGCGTGGTGTCGCTCGGGCCCACCGGGACGGGGGTCGCGACGCCCTGCGGCACGACCTTCTTGTCCGCCGGCACCGGGGCCGGGACGGACTTGGCCGCGACGCTCGGGGCGACGGCGGCCGGGGCGGCCGGCGCGGACGGCAGCTGCAGGGTGACGCTGCTCTGCAGCGCGCCCGGGGACACCCAACCCGAGAGCGTACCGGCGTAGGACGAACCGAACCCGCCCGTTCCGATGGCCAGCTTCTGAGCAGTTCCGGTCGGCATGGTGGCCTGGACCTGAACGCCCGACGGCGCGTTCACGGTGATGGTGTTGCCGACCCGGTAGGCGGTGACCTGACCGGCGGCGAGCGCGTTGTTCCAGGCCGCGCGGCGCTGGAACTCCTGGCCGATCTCGCGCTGGCTCAGGTTCACGATCGGGGCGCTGTCCGCGTGCAGCGAGCGGTAGGTGCCGAGGATCTTCTCCAGCACCGGGTACAGGATGCGGTCCTCGGACAGGTTCGACTGGTGCACGAAGTGCGGCCGCGGGTCGTTGTTCAGCACGTGGCCGAGGTCGATCCGGGCCTCCAGCGGCACGATGTACGACTGGTAGCCGGTGTTGACGTCGAGCGGCTGCGGCAGGCAGGTCGAGTTGGCGTTGTTCTCGCAGACGCCGCTGCCGCCGTTGGCCTTGCTGGTGTAGATCCAGTTGTACTCGTCGGTCTCCTCCTTCGCCGTGGCGGCGTTGTAGAAGACGTTCATCGGGTACCGCGGCACGGTCAGCACGGACGAGCCGACGGCCCGCTGGCCGGTCTCGCGGGAGGCGTCGCTGGCGGTGAACTTGATGCCGTTGGCGGCCAGCGCCGGGGCCAGGTACGGGTTGTCGCTGGTCTCCTGCGGGGCGGTCAGCAGCCCGGAGTGCTCACCGGTGACCAGGGTCTGCGCGTCGAACTGGAGGCCGCGCGCGGTGGCCCAGTCGGCGTTGTTCTTGATCTGGGTGGAGATGGTGTTCTGGTCGACCCAGACGGTGCCGCCCGCGCTGTTCTTGGAGCAGACCCACGGCACCACGGTGACGTTCTGGACGCAGCCCAGGTACGGGTGGGTGTAGGTGTGGTTGACCCACCGGTAGCTGCTCTGGTCGGCGATCATCCGGTCCGCCGTGGGGTCGGCGGTGGTCTCGTGGTCGGCCTTCCAGTCCTCGCTGCCGCCACCGTTGAACACCATGTCCAGGGTGAAGTTGTTGGCGGCCTGCCACTGCTTGAGGTGGTCGGCGTCGTCGACGGTCATCCGGATCGGGCTGGCGGTGTCCGGGGTGCCGGGCGGGCAGGTGACGTCGCCGGGGGTGCACTTGAGCGTGGTGTCCCAGCGGTCGTCGGCCAGGAAGACGTCGTCCACGTGGGTGGCGAAGTAGTTGCGGTCGTAGCCGAGGTGGACGCCCTGGGTGAGCCAGTCGACCATGCCGCGCGCCAGCAGCCGGTACTGCTGCTGGTACTGGTTGTAGACGAACGTGACGACCAGTTCCTTGCGGCCGTCGTGGGTGTACTCGCCGACCAGCGAACCGCGGGCGGTCGCATTGGGTATCGGCGCGTCGACCAGCGGGACGAACGAGGCGCCGGCCGGCAGGCCGGCGAGCGGGGTCGCCAGGTAGCCGTAGCTCTCGCTGACGTTCGTGTCGTTGTCCTCGAACGGGACGCTGCCCTTGAGGTACCCGAACGGGCCCGAAGTGCCGGCCGCGGTGGTGGCGCCCTGGAATCCGTCGAGGGTGCCCACGAATCCGGGATTCTGAGCGTAGTTCAGACCCACTGCGGGGTTGGCCCACGTGTACGCGTCGATCTGACGGACGTTGAATGCGGCTTCGTAGCTCGCGATCGCCGTCATCTCGGCGGCACTGTTGGGGAAGGGGTTTTCGTTGGGCAGCACGATGCCCTGGAACTTCCCCCGGGGCAGGCCGTTCACCGTGTCGCTCAGGAAAGCGGAGTTGATCACGGGACGGTTGGGGTCATTGAGGCTGACGACCTTGTAGGGCGTGCCCTGGCTCTTCAGCTCGGCGGTGATGGCGGCGACGGACGGGCCGCCGTCGTCGACGACCAGGACGGTGAGGTCGATCCTGGGCGGCATGGTGTCGCCGTGGGCCAGGGTGGACTGCAAGCCGCTGGCCAGCAGGACTGCCGCCGCGCACGCGGCGACTCTTCGGGTCGCTCGACCCATGGTGATCCTCCCCTTGGGGCCGGCGCGGCGCTCCTCGGCGCTCGCCTGCCCGTGTAGCTGTTCGCGGGCAGCAGGCTGCCCGGGCCCATCCTGGTCGAGGGACGGCGGTGCGAGGGACCAATTGGGCGAGAGTGCAGCGAACCTGTTACCAACGTTCATGGCGAAGCCATGAAGGCGCTGATTGTGACCGGAACCGTACCGGCGGCGCAAATAGTGAATTGAAAATGAAAAACCGGAAGCTGAGTGCTACACGTGGTTACCGAGGGTGTGCCCGGTGGGGTGGGCGGGGCACCTACACTGTCGTCGTCGCGCATGACACTCTTGCACATCCCACCGCCCCGTTGGGCAGGTTCATGCAATATCGGGCACCGCTGTGCCATGTGACAGTCCGAATATGCAATGGAGGCGCTCACGTGGTCGATCAGCATACCGAGCCGGAGGGATTCCTGAGCGTACGGAATGCGTCACCGAAGCCCGTCGGAACGCCGCTGGTCGGACGCAGTCTCGGTTTGCGCGGTGCGTTGAATGCCCGGGATCTGGGCGGGTACCGCGCGGCCGACGGGCGGATTCTGCGGCGCGGGGTGGCGCTGCGCAGCGATGGCCTGAACCGTGTCACCGCCGAGGACCTCGGCCCGCTCGGCGCGCTCGGCCTGCGCGGCGTGGTGGACCTGCGGAGCATGGACGAGGTCCGCGGCGCCGGACTGGACCGCCTGCCAGGCGGTGTGACGCTACATCATCTACCACTGCTGGCAACGGACTTCGACATCTCGCTGCTGGTCCGCGACGCGCTGGCCGACCAAAGTCCGCAGCGCCAGCGGGCGTTGCTCGGCGACGGCCGAGCGACCGCCCTGATGACCGGTCTCTACCGATGGTTCGTCACGGATCCGGTGGCGCGCGAGCGCTTCGCGGCCCTGCTGCGCCTGCTGGCCGCCCCGCAGGGCCCGCCACTGCTGTTCCACTGCTCGGCGGGCAAGGACCGCACCGGCTGGGCCGCCGCGCTCCTGCTGACGGCCCTCGGGGTGGACCGGGGGACCGTCCTGGCCGACTACCTGCTCACCAACGAGCGCTCGGCTCCGGTCGTGCGCGGGGTGCTGGGCGACTTCGCCGCCCGTGGCCTGATGCGCGAGCCCGAGCTGCTCCTGCCGGTCTTCCGGGCCGACGGCGGCTACCTGGACGCGGCCTTCGCGGAGGTCGAGGCCGGCTGGGGCGGGTTCGACGCGTTCTGGCGGGACGGGCTCGGGCTGGACGACGAGGTGCTGGCCGGGCTGCGCGCCAACCTGCTGCTGGACGAGCCGGGGGCCGGGCGGGGCCCGGCCACCGGTGGCGGGCTCAGCCCTCGTTGATCAGTCCCTCGCGCAGCTGGGTGAGCGTTCGGGTGAGCAGCCGGGAGACGTGCATCTGGGAGATCCCGATCTCCTCGCCGATCTGCGACTGGGTCAGGTTCCCGAAGAACCGCAGCATGATGATCCGGCGCTCGCGCGGCGGCAGCTTGGCCAGCAGCGGCTTGAGCGACTCCCGGTACTCGACGCCCTCCAGCGCGAGGTCCTCGTAGCCGAGCCGGTCGGCCAGCGGCCCGTCGCTGTCCTCCTCGCCGGTGCTGGAGTCGAGCGAGCTGGCGGTGTACGCGTTGCCGACCGCGAGGCCCTCGACCACGTCCTCCTCGCTGACCCCCAGGCAGGCCGCCAGCTCGGCGACGGTGGGGGAGCGGTCCAGCCGCTGGGAGAGCTCGTCACCGGCCTTGGTGAGCGCCAGCCGCAGCTCCTGGAGCCGCCGCGGCACCCGGACCGACCAGCTGGTGTCCCGGAAGAAGCGCTTGATCTCGCCCACCACGGTGGGCATCGCGAAGGTGGGGAACTCCACCCCGCGCTCCGGGTCGAAGCGGTCGATCGCCTTGATCAGGCCGATGGTGCCGACCTGGACGATGTCCTCCATCGGTTCGTTGCGGCTGCGGAAGCGCGCCGAGGCGTACCGGACCAGCGGCAGGTTGAGCTCGATCAGGGTGTCGCGGACGTAGGTGTGCTCGGCGCTGCCCGGGTCCAGCGCGGCCAGTCGCAGGAACAGTGAGCGGGAGAGCGTCCGGGTGTCCAGTGCGGCGCCGGGCGGCGTCTGCGTTCCCGCGGCGGGGCCGGGTGGCCGGACCGTCTCGACCCGCTGCAGCGGGACCAGGTCCTCGGCGACGGCCGTGCCGGTGGCCCGGCCGGCGTGGATCTCCGCAGTGCCCAGCTCTCCGGACATGCACCCACCCCCTTGTGACTGTCGGTTGAACGGGGGCCGTCGCGCGGTGGTTCCCGGCGAGGGCCTTCCCCCTCCATACCGGAACACGGTCCACGGCAAACCCGAACGTCGCAAGATGTCACGCCGGGGTAACTGGCTGCAATCTCACTCTTCCCAGGAGTTGCCGGTCCGAAGCCTGGTCAGGATCCGTGAGAGCAACCGGGACACGTGCATCTGGGACATCCCCAGCTCGGTGCTGATCTGGGACTGGGTCAGGTTGGCGAAGAACCGCAGCATCACGATCCGGCGCTCCCGCTCGGGGAGCTGGACCAGCAGGTGGCGGACCATGTCCCGGTGCTCGACCTCGGCCAGCGCGGAGTCCTCGTAGCCGAGCCGGTCGAGCAGGGCGAGCCCGCCCTCGTGCTCCTGCGCGGCCTCCAGGGAGGCCGCGTTGTAGGCCCGCCCGGCGTCCAGGCAGGCCCGCACGTCCTCCTCGGGGATCCGCAGGCTGGCGGCGATCTCGGGCACCTTGGGCACCCGCCCGTGCAGCACCGTCAGCTCCTCCATCGCACCGCTGACCTGGACCCACAGCTCCTGGAGCCGGCGCGGGACGTGCATGGTGCGGACGTTGTCCCGGAAGTAGCGCTTGATCTCGCCCAGGATGGTCGGCAGCGCGTAGGTGGGGAACTGGACGCCGCGGCCCGGGTCGAAGCGGTCGATCGCGTTGATCAGGCCGATGGTGCCGACCTGGACGACGTCCTCCATCGGCTCGCTGCGGCTGCGGAAGCGGGTGGCCGCGTAGCGGACCAGCGGGATGTTCACCTCGATCAGGGCGGCCCGCACCCGCTCCCGCTCGGGGGCGTCCGGGGGCAGCTCGGCGAGCCGCTCGAACAGCACCCGGGTCAGCGTCCGGACGTCCACGGCGGGGCGGCCGCCGGGGCCGCGCAGCCGGTCCGGGCGGAGCTCGCCGGCCGGGCTGGTGATCGCAGCCAGCACTTCGTCCACGGACACCTCACCCCTCCCAAAGTCGTCAACGGCGGGCCCTGCGGATCGGGTGTCGCGGCTGGCTCGGTACCTCGCCATGTCCGGCAAAACCGGTCATAGCATCACAAGGTGGGCGCACATCGGGCAAGCACCCGACGGAGGTGTGTTGGTGGGGTGTTCAACCTTTCCCGGGCCGGCCGGCGAAGTGCCGCACGGATCGTTCCGGGACGGAGCAGGGCGCCCCGCCCGGAGGCCGGGCGGGGCGCGGCGGTCCGTCCGGGGGACGCGTCCGGGGCGGGTTCCGGACGGGTGGGGTCGGACGGACGGGTGCCGGACGGGTGCTCAGACCTCGATGTCGGCGATCACCCAGGTGGCGAACTCGCGCCAGAGGCCGGCCGCGGCCTGGTGGTCCGGGTGGGTCAGGTAGGCCTGGAGGGCGTCGCGGTCCTCGACCAGGCTGTTGATCGCGTAGTCGTACGCGATGTCGCGCTCGGTGGTGTTCCAGCCGCACTCCCACTCGCGCAGCTCGGGGATCACCGCGCCGAGCGCGTCGAAGGCCTTGGCGCCGGCGAGCACGCGCTCTTCGTCCTTGCTGACGCCTTCGTTGAGCTTGAACAGGACCAGGTGGCGGATCACGATTGCCGCTCCTCGCGGACGGGGACAGAGGGTCCCGCTCACCGTAGCCGGTGCGCCGGGGCCGGTCGCGGGCCGTCCGTCACTTGATCAGACCGGTCATGAAGGTGCCGACCGCCTTGGCGGCGTTCGAGATCCCCTCGAACCCGAGCTGCACCAGCTCCGCGGACCGGGAGGGCGAGGTGATGATCGAGTAGAGCACGAAGATGAGCAGGAGGGCCATGCCGATCCTCTTCGCCTGCGCCATCGGGTGACCTGCCTCCCAGCCGTGGGCCGCCGTCATCCGGTCCCCGAGCGGCCTGCAGGGGGCAGCTTATCCACCCGGACGGGCTATCAAGTGTGCGACGCGTTCGGCCGGCGGGACGAAGGTCCCCGCGAGTGGGGCCTTTCTTCGGATGCCCCGTCGCGGGCCGGGCGGCAGGATGGAGGACGTACCGAGGATCTGGCAGGAATCCCCGGTGCGTGGATCCGGAGCTCCCCGCTGTGGGACCGGTCGCCGCGGCTTCCCCCGACGCGGCGCCGGTTGTGGGACTCCGCCGGGGGAGCGGTCAGTCC
>NZ_JBIVVI010000417.1:0-6819 GCF_044757675.1 Kitasatospora sp. NPDC091257 | reverse complement strand
CTCGACGAACTCGACGCCCTGCCCGACACCGTCCTCGGTGACCTGCTGCGCCGGGTGGTCGCGGACGCCCTGACCCCCGGCGCGGAGCCGCTCGCGGCCTTCCAGTCGGCGCTCGACCGGTAGCACCGCGGGAGCCCGCGCCCCCGCACCCGGCGCGTCGAGCCCGACGGGCGCCCGCGCCCCCGCCGGTGCGCCCCCTGAGCGCCGGAGCGCCCCCGGCCGGGGAAGTGCGCCTGACCACCGGCTAAACCCCACGAGGCGGCCGAATCCGCCAACTCGCCAGCGTGGACGGTGGAGTTCGGGACATGCTGGGGTATGAAACCAGCGCCGTCGCGGACCGTTGGGCACGGGGGGAACAGGTGATGGAGCAGGAACAACACCGGCCGTACTTCTTCTTCAGCTACGCGCGTCGGGACTTCGAGGCCGAGGACGCCTTCGTCAACCAGTTCTTCAACGACCTGCGGGACGAACTCGGGCGGCTGGTCGGCACCGGCGTGCGCAGCGAGGAACTGGCCTACCGGGACACCGAGCAGCTGCGCCTGGGCGACGACTGGGCCGAGCGGCTGGCCACGATGCTCGGCCGCAGCCGGACCATGATCGCGCTCTACTCCCCGGCCTACTTCACCAGCCTCTACTGCGGCAAGGAGTGGACCGCCTTCCGCGGCCGGGTCCGGCGCCACCACGAGGAGACCGGGGAACTCATCTCGGCGCTCGTCCCGGTGCTCTGGGAACCCGTCGAGCCGGGCGACCTGGCCGACGAGGTCAACAAGATCCAGTGGGCCCAGCCGGACATGGGCGAGGCCTACGCCCGGTACGGCCTGCGGGCACTGCTGCGCACCGCGCAGGGCGGGGCGTACGAGCAGGTCGTCCGGGTGGTTGCGGAGCGGGTCCGGGACGCAGCCGCGCGCCGGCTCGGCGAGCTGCCCGAGTTCGACCTCGGCGCCGTGCGCGGCTACTTCCCGCCCCCGGCGGCGCCGCCCGCGGCGTCCGCCCCCGGGATGGTGCGGCTGTTCATCGCCGCCGGGCGCGCCTCGGAGTCCGCCGCCGAGGGCGGCTGGTACGGCTCCAAGCCGTGGCACTGGGCGCCCTACCACCCGCCCGTCCAGCCGTCCCTGGCGGCCCGCGCCCAGCAGGTGATCACCGGCGCCGGACACACCACCACGCTGGAGGAGGTCGACACCGCCCTCGCCGACAAGCTCGACCAGGCCCGCGAGGACAGCCAGGTCAGCATCCTGCTGGTGGACCCGTGGGTGGCCGGAGCCGAGCGCTACCGCTCCGCGCTGCGCGCGTACGACGAGCAGAACCACCCCGTCACCGGCGTGATGGTGCCCACCGGCAGCGGCGACCCGGCCGACGGGCCGGAGCGCGACGCGCTCTGGGCGGGCGTGCGCGACGTGTTCCGGCGCAACTGGCTGCGCCGGAGCGACCTGGAGCACTTGTTCCGGGTCAAAGTGAGCCGGGAGAGCTTCGACAACGACCTCACCATCATGGTGACGGTCGCTCAGAACAAGCTCATGGACGACAACCTGGATTGGGGGGACGATGGCGGCGACGCCTTCGGCCTCGGCCCCGGCGGCCCGGACACCGGCCCGGCGATGCCCGGGCTGACCATCCCGGCCGGCCCGCCGGGGCCCCGCCGGGGGCCCGCACGCGTCAACCGGGGCCTCCCGGGTTCCACCGACCTGCCGCACCAGAGCCGGGGCAAGGACACCGCTGTCCCGCTGAGGGGGGAGAAGAACGATGACCACTGAGCCCGGCGCGGATCCGGAGCGCGGCGGACCGGGATCGGTCGTCACGTTCTACTCCTTCAAGGGCGGCACCGGCCGCACCATGGCGCTCGCCAACGTCGGCTGGATCCTCGCCAGCCGCGGCCTGCGCGTCCTGGTCGTCGACTGGGACCTGGAGGCGCCCGGCCTCCACCGGTACTACCACCCGCTGCTGGTCGACCCGGAACTGCACTCCACCGACGGCCTGATCGACCTGCTGCGCTCCTACGTCAAGCAGGCGCTGCCCTCCACCGCCGGGCCGGTCGGGCAGTCCCCGGCCGCCTGGCTGGACGAGCCCGGGCGCCTGGACGGCTACGTCTGCGGCCTCGCCCTCGACCTGCCGCCCGGCGGCCGGCTCGACTTCCTGCCCGCCGGCCGGCAGAACGCCGCCTACGCCGCCGCCGTCACCAGCTTCAACTGGCGCAGCTTCTACCACGGCCGGGACATCCGCGGCGGCGAGTTCCTGCGCGAGCTGCGCGACCGCTGGGCCCGCGGCTACGACTACGTGCTCATCGACAGCCGCACCGGCGTCAGCGACACCTCCGGCATCTGCACCGTCCTGATGCCCGACACCGTGGTGGACTGCTTCACCTTCAGCGTCCAGAACATCCGCGGCGGCGTCGACGCGGCCCGCGACATCGCCGCGGCCGAGGAGCGGGCGATCCGGGTCCTGCCGGTGCCGATGCGGGTCGAGGACGCCGAGCAGGAGCGCCTGGAGGCCGGCCGCGACTACGCCCGCGAGGCCTTCGCCCCCTACCTCGGCCGCTGGCTGGCCGGCGACCGCCGGGCCGGCTACTGGGCCGACGTCGAGGTGCCGTACAAGCCCTTCTACGCCTACGAGGAGGTGCCCGCCACCGTCGCCGACCGGCCGCAGGAGGCCCGCAGCCTGCTCAACGCCTTCGAGCGGCTGGCCGGCTGGATCACCGACGGCCGGGTCCGCGCCCTGCGCCCGCTCACCGCCGAGACCCGCCGCCGGCTCTACGGCGCCTACCTGCGCTCCGCCCGAGCGGTTCCGCGTCAGGTGTTCGTCAGCTACGCCCCCGAGGACCGGATGTGGGCCGAGTGGGCCGCCGGGACGCTCACCCGCTTCGGCTATCAGACCTCCCTGCACAGCGCCGCCGAGCCGTACAGCGGCCCCCGGCCGCCGGAGGTCGCCGGGCCGGTCGACGGCCAGGGCCGGCTGCTCGCGCTGCTCTCGCCCGAGTACACCGCGCTGCCCCGCGCGGCCGAGGTCTGGCAGCTCCTCCAGGGGCGCGAACTCGCCTCCGGGTCGCCGTCGTTGGTCGCCTTCCGGCTCCAGGACTCGGACGAGCCGGTGCCCCGCCCGTTCACCGGGCCGCCGGTGCCCGACCTGGTCCGCTCCTCCGCGGTCGGCGCCGAGTCCCAGCTCTACGCCGAACTCGGCCCGCCGCCCGGCAGCAGCCGCCAATCGGACACCGACAGCGGGGAGTTCGCCGCCCCCGCGCGGTTCCCCGGCACCGCCCCGCAGGTCCAGGAGGCGCCCTCGCGCAACGCCGCCTTCATCGGCCGCGGCAAGCTGCTCGAACTGCTCCGCAACCGCTTCACCGGCGGGCCCGCCGCCGTGCTCAGCCAGGTGCTCTACGGCTTCGGCGGCGCCGGCAAGTCCCAGATCGCCGCCGAGTACGCGCACCGCTTCAAGGCCGCCTACGACGTGGTCTGGTGGGTGCCCGCCGAGGAGCCCGCCAACATCCCGCAGAAGCTCGCCGAACTCGCGCCCCGGCTCGGCGTGCCCACCAGCGACGACGTCGCGCACACCGCCGCCGCCGTGCTCGACGCGCTGCGCCGCGGCCAGCCGTACCGCCGGTGGCTGCTCGTCTTCGACAACGCCGGCACCCCCGAGGAGCTCGCCCCCTGGCAGCCGGCCGGCTCCTCCGGCGGGCACGTGCTGATCACCTCCCGCAACCAGGGCTGGGCCCGGCACGCCGGCCTGGTGGAGGTCGACGTCTTCCTCCGCGAGGAGAGCGTCCGGCTGCTGCGCCGCTTCAACGGCGGGCTCTCCTCGGAGGACGCCGACCAGGTCGCGCAGCGCCTCGGCGACCTGCCGCTCGCCGTCGGCCAGGCCGCCGTCTGGCTCCAGGAGACGTCGATGCCGATCGCCACCTACCTCGAACTGCTCGACGAAGAGCTCACCGAGATGCTGGAGCGCACCCGGCTGCGCGCCGCCGACTACCCGCACTCGGCCGCCGCGACCTGGCGCATCTCGGTCGAGGAGCTGCGCCGGATGAACGCCCCGGCCGCCCAGATCCTGGAGATCTGCGCCTTCTTCGGCCCGGACGCCATCCCGATGCGGCTGCTCTACAGCCGGGCCGTCACCCGCGCCCTGCGGCTGCCCCCGCGCGCGCCCCGCGACAAGCTCGCGATCGGCGAGTTCCTGCGCGCCATCAACCGCTTCGGGCTCGCCCGCACCGACCAGGGCAGCGAGACCATCACCGTGCACCGGCTGGTCCAGGCGGTGCTGCGGGACCAGGTCGAGGAGGAGCGGCGGGCCGAACTGCGCGGCGTCGTCCACGCCGCGCTCGCCACCGCCAACCCCGGCGACCCGGACGTGCCCGTGAACTGGGCCGAGTACGCCGAACTCCTGCCCCACCTCTGGCCGTCCGGAGCGCTCGACAGCGCCGACGAGGACGTCCGGCAGTGGATCATCGACTCGGTCCGCTACCAGTGGAAGCGCAGCCTGCACGAGTCCGGCCGGGAACTCGCCGAACGGACCCTGGAGCACTGGCGCCAGGACGGCTACGGCGGGCCCGGCTTCGACGTCGACAACGACGCCCAGACGCTCATGCTGCGCACCCAGCTGAGCAACATCCGCCGCTCCCAGGGCGCCCTCCAGGAGGCGTACGAGATGGACCGGGACATCCTGGAGCGCTTCACCGCGACCCTGGGCCCGGAGCACTCCCACACCCTCGCCGTCGCCAACAGCCTCGGCGCCGACCTGCGCTTCCTCGGCCGCTACGACGAGGCCCGGGCGCTCGACCGACGCACCCTGGACGCCGCCCGGCGCACCCTCGGCCCGGACCACCCCCGGACCCTGATGATCACCAACAACCTCGCCGTCTCCGACTACCTGGCCGGCGACCGCAGGGCCGCCCTGGAACGGCACCGCAGCAACTACCTCCAGCAGCGCGACGCGCTCGGTGCGCACAGCCTCTACGCGCTCTCCTCGGCCTCCAACTACGCCCGCGACCTGCGCGAGACCGGGCGGCTGCGGGAGGCCCTGGACCTGCTGGAGGAGACCGTCCGGATCTACCAGCAGACCATCGGCGACAGCCACACCGACACCCTGCGCGCCCGCAAGAACCTGGCCGTGGCGCTGCGCCGGGCCGGCCGGTACCACGAGGCCCTGGAGATCGACGAGGACATCTACCAGCGCTACCTGGACATCAACGGCCCCGAGCACCCCGACACCCTGGCCGCCGCCACCAACCTGGCCAGCGACCTCAACGCGCTCGGCGACACCGGGCGGGCGATCCCACTGGCCGAACGGGCGCTGGCGAGGTACCGCGACTACCTGGGCGAGAACCACCCGGTGACGCTGGCCGGCGCCAACAACCTCTCGGTGTACCTGCGGCTGGCGGGGCGCGCGACGGAGGCGCGCGAGCTGTCCGGCCGTACGCTGGCGCAGTTCCGCACCGTCCTCGGCGCGCACCACCTCTACATCCCGATCGCGATGATGAACCACGCCAACGACCTGTCGCTGGCCGGGGAGCTCCAGGACGCGCTCGACCTGGAACTGGAGGCCGCGCCGCTGATGACCGAGGCCCTCGGCCAGGACCACTACGACTCCATCGGCATCAACTCCAACCTCTCGCTGTCGATGGCCGCCCTCGGGTACGCCGAGCGGGCGGCGGAGCTGCGGGCGGACTGCATCCGGCGGGCCCGGATCACCCTGGGGGAGGAGCACCCGACGACGATCGCGGTGCGGGCCGGGACGCGGCTGGACTCCGACGTGGAGCCGCCGCACGTGTGACGGACGGTCGGCCGGTGTGGCCTAGGCTCACCGGCATGGTGCCGTTCCGGCAGTTCCTGCTGAAGATCCACAGTCGGTGCAACCTGGCCTGCGACTACTGCTACGTGTACGAGGGCGCGGACCAGAGCTGGCGCGGGCGGCCGCGACGGATGGAACTCGCGACCGTCCGCCGCACCGCCCGGCGGATCGAGGAGCACGCGGCCGAGCACGGGCTGGACGAGGTGTCCGTGGTGCTGCACGGCGGCGAGCCGCTGCTCGTCGGCGCGGCCCATCTGGACGCGCTGCTGGCCGAGTTGGCGGCCGTCCGGCCCCGGAAGCGGTTCACCGTGCAGACCAACGGGCTGCGGCTGCTGGACGAACCGGCCCTGCTCGACGTGCTGCACCGGCACCGGGTCGCGGTCGGGGTCTCGCTGGACGGCACCCGGGCCGACCACGACCGGCACCGCAGAACGCCCTCCGGCACCGGCAGTTGGGCACGTACCGCGGAGGCGGTGCGGCTGCTCGGCTCGGACCGGCACCGGGACCTCTTCGCCGGCCTGCTGTGCGTCGTCGACCTGGAGTCCGACCCGGTGGCCACCTACGAGGCGCTGCTGGAGTTCGCGCCGCCCCGGATCGACCTGCTGCTGCCGCACGCGACCTGGCGGGAGCCGCCGCCCGGCGTCCGGCCGCGGCCGCTGCCGGACGCGCCGCCGTCGGGCGCGGAGCCGGCGCCGTACGGGCAGTGGCTGATCGCCGCCTTCGACCGCTGGTACGACGCGCCGCGCCGGGAGACCGGGGTGCGGCTGTTCGAGGAGCTGGCGGTGCTGCTGCTCGGCGGGCGGGCGGCCAGCGAGGCGGTCGGGCTGGCGCCCGTCGACCTGGTGGTGGTCGAGGCGGACGGGACGATCGAGCAGGCGGACAGCCTCAAGGTGGCCTACGACGGCGCCCCCGGGACCGGCCTGGACGTGTGGCGGCACGGCTTCGCGCGGGCGGGCGCGCACCCGGCCTTCCGGGCCCGCCAGCGCGGCCTCGCGGGCCTCGGGCCGGTCTGCGCCGGCTGCCCGCTGGCCCGGGTCTGCGGCGGGG
>NZ_JBIVVI010000416.1:0-6832 GCF_044757675.1 Kitasatospora sp. NPDC091257 | reverse complement strand
CACCCCGGGTGCGGTCAGCCGCCACCTGGGCGCGCTCGCGGCGGCCGGGCTGCTGGAGCGCAACCGGCTCGGCCGCAGCGTGCTGTACCGGCGCAGCCGGCTGGGCGACGCGGTGGTGGCGGGGCGCCGGCACCTCGCGGCGGGGGGCTGACGGCTTTCGGCGAACGGATTTCAGCGACGGATTTCAGCGGACGGATGACAGATGACAGATGATGAAAGTTGTCAGCTGTCATCCGTCATCCATCCCGGCCGGCGCGGGCCGTCCGCCGTCAGGCCTCGCGTCCGATCGTCCTGAGGTAGGCGCGCCAGCCGCCGTGGTGGGTGATCTCGCGGTGCACCCCGCGCTCGACCTCGCCGCGGGCCAGCAGCATCGACAGGCAGGCCGAGCCGTCCTCCAACTCGATCACGCCCAGTTCCAGTTCGCGCGGCTCGCCCGGCAGGATGACGTCGCGCAGTCGCTCCAGCGGGATGTCGTACAGCTCGCCCTCGATCGCGGTGCCCGCCTCCGGGTCCGCCAGCAGCCCCGGGCAGACGTCCGTCCCGCCGCTGTGGTCGATGGAGAAGAATCGGTAGCCGGGGGCGGTCCTGGCCGGCCCGAGCAGCGAGTCGGCGACCTTGCTGTGGAAGGGGCCGCCGGTCATCGCCTGGCCGTTGAAGAACATGCGCGCCATGGGTGAACTCCTTGCGTGGAACGGACCGTTCCGTACGGCGACGAGAGGACAGGCGGATTCGTCGCCGTACGGAACGGAGCGGTGGACCGCCGGAGTGCCGCGTCCCGGCGGACGGCAGCGGTGACACCGGCGGGTAGGTGGGGATCAGCCCAGCAGGGGCAGCGCGGGGAGGGTCAGGAAGTCCACGAACTCCTCGGCCAGGGCGACCTGTTCGAAGAGCTCCGCGGCCTCGCGCCAGCGGCCGGCACCGTAGGCCTCCTCGCCCAGCTCGGCGAGGAGTTCGGCCAGCTCCGCGGCGACCAGGGTGCGGACCAGATCGGCGGTGGTCTTCTCGCCGGTGTCGGACAGCACGACCCCGTTGTGGATCCACTGCCAGATCTGCGAGCGGGAGATCTCGGCGGTGGCGGCGTCCTCCATCATGTTGAAGATGCCGACGGCCCCGAGGCCGCGCAGCCAGGCCTCGATGTAGCGGATCCCGACCTGGACGGCGTTGTGCAGCCCCGCACGGGTGCAGGTGCCGCCGGCGCCGGCGATGTCGAGCAGCTGGGCGGCGGTCACCGGCTCGGCCGGGCCGGGATTGTCCTTCTGGTGGGGCCGCCCGCCGAGCACCGCGTCGAAGGAGGCCCGGGCGACCGGCACCAGGTCGGGGTGGGCGACCCAGGAGCCGTCGAAGCCGTTGCCGGCCTCGCGGTCCTTGTCGGCCTTGACCTTCTCCAGTGCGGAGGCGTTGACCTCCGGGTCGCGGCGGCTCGGGATGAACGCGGCCATGCCCCCGATCGCGTGGGCACCGCGCCGGTGGCAGGTCTGCACCAGCAGCCGGGTGTAGGCGGCCATGAAGGGCGAGGCCATGGTGACGCTGTTGCGGTCCGGCAGGATGTAGTGCTCGCCGGCGTCGCGGAAGTTCTTGACGATCGAGAACAGGTAGTCCCAGCGCCCGGCGTTGAGGCCGGCCGCGTGGTCGCGCAGCTCGTAGAGGATCTCGTCCATCTCGAACGCGGCCGTGATGGTCTCGATCAGCACGGTCGCCCGGATCGTGCCGTACGGGATGCCGAGTTCGGCCTGGGCGTGGGTGAACACGTCGTTCCACAGACGGGCTTCGAGGTGGCTCTCGGTCTTCGGCAGGTAGAAGTACGGGCCGGAGTTGGGGTCCTCGGCGCCCCTGGCCAGCAGCCGGGCGGCGTTGTGGAAGAAGTAGAGCCCGAAGTCGACGAACGCACCGGCCACCGGGGTGCCGTCGACCAGCAGGTGGTTCTCGTCCAGGTGCCAGCCGCGCGGGCGGACGACGACGGTGGCGAGCTCGGCGGCGGGCTTGAGGGTGTAGGCCTTGCCGGCCGTGCTGGTGAAGTCGATCCGGCCCTCGAAGGCGTCGATCAGGTTGACCTGGCCGCCGACCACGTTCTCCCAGGTCGGGGAGGTGGCGTCCTCGAAGTCCGCGAGCCAGATCCGCGCCCCGGAGTTGAGCGCGTTGACGACCATCTTGCGGTCGGTCGGGCCGGTGATCTCGACCCGGCGGTCCTGGAGGGCGCGCGGCGCCTCGGCGACCTTCCAGTCCGCGGCCCGGATCCCG
The DNA here is from genome assembly GCF_044757675.1 of Kitasatospora sp. NPDC091257. NCBI lineage: Bacteria > Bacillati > Actinomycetota > Actinomycetes > Kitasatosporales > Streptomycetaceae > Kitasatospora > Kitasatospora sp. NPDC091257. The sequence continues at coordinate 4,594 of NZ_JBIVVI010000416.1, read as the reverse complement.
GCGGTCCCGGGGAGGAAGCCCAGCGTGCCGGCGGCGGCGATCTCGGTACGGCGGGCCTTGCGCCCGGCCAGCAGCTCCTGCCGGCGCCCCTCGAAGGCGCGATGGAGCCCGGCGACGAAGGCGATCGCCTCCGGGGTGAGCACCCCCTCCGCCCGGTGGACGCGCGGACCGGCGACAGTGACGACCGGAGCGGCGGGGGAGGCGCCGAGGGGCCCTTGATCTGCGGCCATGAGCAGGACACTCCTAAGACGGTTGAGCCTGGCGAAGGGAGCTCCGGTAGGAACTTCCCCGGGGAACTTCCTCGATCGGAACCCGCCTGTCGGCGAGTTCGATTCTGTAAAGTGGAGACTAGTTTCCGCGATACAGAATTTCAACGGTTTGTTGAAGAGGTCGCCGGGACTCTACTCCTCCCCCGACAGTGAAGGAAACGCCGGTGGTTGCGACCCCCGACCCAGCATCGACGACAGGCACCGAGCGCGCGAGCGGCGGCGTGCAGTCCGTCGAGCGCGCCTTCCAACTCCTGGAGGCGCTGGCCGACTCCGGAGGCGTGGCCACGCTCAGCGAACTCTCCACCAGTTCCGGCCTCCCGATGCCGACGATCCACCGACTGGTTCGTACCCTCGTCCAGCAGGGCTATGTCCGCCAGGACACCGCGCGCCGCTACACCCTCGGCCCCCGGCTGATCCGCCTGGGCGAGACCGCCGGCCGGCTGCTCGGCAGCTGGGCCCGCCCGTACCTGGCCGAGCTCATGGAGGCCACCGGCGAGACCGCCAACCTGGCGGTGCTGGAGGGCGGCGAGGTGGTGTACGTCGGACAGGTGCAGTCGCGCCGCTCGATGCGGATGTTCACCGAGGTCGGCCGACGGGTGCAGCCGCACTGCACCGGCGTCGGCAAGGCACTGCTCGCCCAGCTGCCCGAGGACGAGGCCCGCGCCGTCCTCGGCCCCAACCCCCTGCCCGCCCACACCGAGTACACGGTCACCGACCCGCAGGAGCTGATGCGCCAGCTCGCCGAGGCGCGCGAGCGCGGCTACGTGGTCGACGACCAGGAGCAGGAGATCGGCGTCCGGTGCATCGCGCTCGCCGTCCCCGGCGCGCCGACGCCCACCGCCCTCTCCGTCTCCGGACCGGAGGCCCGCATCCGGGCCCTGGAGGAGCAGGCCGGGGCCGCCTCGCTGGTACCGGTGATGCACCAGATCGCGACCCGACTGGGCCAGGTCCTCGCACCCTGACGGCACGTCAACCACCGTTGCCGGTCGACCCGGTCGACCCGGTCGGAGCGGCGTGCCGCGTCATCCGTTCGAGCGGACGCCGGGCGGGTTGCCGCCGGGCTCCGGCGGCGGCTCCGCCACCCTGGTGCCGACGCGGCTCGCAACGGCGCGGGCGGCCGGGACGCGAGGGCAGGGTGAGCGGGGATGGAGCAGCAGCACCGGGACGTGCGGAGCGCCGTTCAGGGCGGTGGCGGCGGGGTACGGGGTGACGACGTGCCGGGCGGTGGCGCGGCGGGCGGTGGCGCGGCAGGTGACGTCGCGGCGGGCGGTGGCCTGCGGGGCCGTCGCCTGCGGGGACGTGGTCTGCGGGGACGTGGCCTGCGCAGTGCCGGCCTGTTGGGCGACGGCCGGCGTGCCGCGGGAGGCAGGGGGTTCGGCGGAGCCGGGCTGGTCGCGGCCGTGGCGGCGGGGTGCGCGGTGACGGTACTGGCCACCGACCCGTCCTGGGCGTTGCTACGCCCCGAGCCCCGGCCTGCGGTGGAGGTCGTCGCGACGGGCACGCCCGAGGCGTCCATCCTGCCTGCGCCGGTGACGACCGGGGCCTCCACCCTGCCGGCACCGGCCAAGCCCGGGGCGGGGACGGCCGCTTCCGGTACCGGTAGCGGTACCGGCTCGGAAGCGGCCGGAGCCTCCACACTGCCCGCACCCGCCGCCGCCCGACCGTCCGACTCCGACCTGGAGGTGGTCCGCATCGACCCGGACCCGGCCACGCCCGGCGGCACCACCACCATCCACGCCTTCGTCGGCAACGGGGGCCCGGACACCACCGCCTCCCCGTTCACGGTCGTGATCACCCTGCCGGAGGGCGTGAGCCCGGAGGGCCCGTACTTCCCGTCCGACTGCCGGGTGACGGGCCACGGCCGCGTCGTGCGGTGCGTCTTCGGAGCCGGGCTGCGGGAGGGGCGCAGCGCGACCGCCCTCATCCCGGTCCGGCTCGACCCGGAACTGCCGGTGGGCAGACTGAGCGGCGGCTCGGTCACGGTGCGCAGCGTGGACGACCGGAACGATGGCAACAACCGGCAGCCGTTCGACATCAGGGTGGTCGAGGCGGCTGCCGGTTCCTGAGTCGCGCGGTTCCGCCGGCGGGGCCGGCCCGGCCGGCGGAACCGTCCCGGCGGTGGCCGGGTCCGGAGGTGGCCGGGTCCGGAGGTGGCCGGGTCCGGAGGTGGCTGGGTCCGGAGGTGGCCCCAGCTGATCGCGCCGTTGAACTCGTCCGACCAGGTCAGCGCCTCTTCGGCGACCGAGGAGGACAGCGCCAGGGTGCTCGGGGTGGTGGTCGGCGCCGGGGCCGGGGTGGACGTCCCGGCGGCGGGGTCCGCGAGGGCGCAGCTCACAGTGGTGTCGATCAACGGCCCTGCGTGGCAGTCGAGTTGAACATTCTCCGGCGCCGGGAGCCGCCACGTCGACCGGAGAGCCCCCGAGCCGGGCCCCGCCCCAGCCGCACACGCGCGGCCGCGCCGTGGCGGACCGTACCGTGGCGAGTGCCTGACCGAGTGCGCCCGGTCGGATAAATTGGAAGCCTGACATCATCCGCCGTGCACAAGAGCGGCGAGCCCGACCGGGCGCTCGCCACGACCTGACAGAGACGAGGACCCGCCCCACCATGACCGCGCCCCTGCCCGCCTTCGCCGGCCGCACCTACCTCTTCCGGGTCGACAACGGCGCGGCCTTCCGCAACACCTACTCGGCCGACGGCACGCGGCTGCGCTGGGAGGGCCTCGGCGAGTCCGCGGGCCAGTGGGAGGACGTGCGACTGCACGTCGCCGAGGTCGCGCCGGAGATCTACTTCATCAGCTGGACGGAGCAGAGCGGGATCACCGTCAGCCACGTGATGGACCTCGGCAAGCTGACCGTGCGGGCCTTCTGGACCTTCGAGGGCGAGGGCGGCCGGGTCGGCCAGCTGCACACCGGGACGCTGGAGCGGGTGGCCTGAGCGGCCGGACCGCCGGGCGGGAGCCGTACGGTTCCTGAACGGCCCGGCCGACCTTAACAACCTGGCCGGCCAGGCCGACCGAACCCCCGGGGCCGCGGCTCCGGGGGTTCGGTCGTTCAGATCGGCCAGGTGCCGCCGGCCAGGCTCGGCCAGGCCAGGTGCGGCCGGGTCGGTTCATACAGTCTGGTTCGGCACCTTGAGGTGCTGGGACAGCCACTCCAGCGAGGAGGGCAGCAGGGCGCTCCAGGTCTCGAAGTTGTGGCCGCCGTTCTCCAGCATGCTGTACGAGACGTTCATCGGGTTCTGCACCGCGTCGACGAAGGCCTCGGTCTCCTGCCGGTAGCTGCCGTCGCCCTTCTTGGTGCCGGCCAGCAGCACGGACACCTTCGGCTGCGGCAGGTTCTTCAGCCGCCACATCAGGTTGGCCTCGTCGCGGCGCTGCTTGCTGCCGCCGAAGAGGTCGCCCGTGGTGGGGTCGTCGGCCGCGTCGTAGTAGGCGGAGAGGGCGACGGCGGTCGGAAAGACGTCCGGGTGACGCATGGCCAGCTTGAGCGCGCAGTAGCCGCCGGTCGAGTTGCCCATGAAGGCCCAGGCCTGCGGGTCGGAGGAGACCCGGTAGCTGGCCTGGATAGCCGAGGGCACGTCCTTGGTGAAGTAGGTGTCGGACTGCGGGCCGTTCGGGACGTCCTCGCACTCGGTGTCCTGGGGCAGCGCGGGCGAGGGGCGCACCAGGACCATGACGGTCGGCTGCATCCGCCCTTCCTGCAGCAGCTTGAGCGCCGCACCCGGGTAGTTGAAGCGGGTGATCAGATTCTCGGCGATCCCTGGGAATCCGGTGCTGACGATCACGGCCGGGAACTGCTTCTGGGCGTACTCCGGCTGGAAGTACTGCGGCGGCAGGTAGACGTAGCCCTCGGTGGACAGCCGGCTGACCGCGCCGTCGATCCTGATCCTGCGGATCTCGCCGGACTGGCCGGGCTCGCGGCCCATCGCGCCGCCGCCCTTGACCGCGGCCTGGCCCATCGTCTCCACCATCAGCCGGCCGGAGGCGTCCGCCTTGTTGTGGATGACCACCGGGCCGGTGTCGCCGATGCCCAGCAGGTCGTCCCAACTGCTGTAGAAGGCGAAGTAGTTGTTGGCGACCAGGCCGAGCGCGGCGAGCACCGTGAGCTGGGTGGCGAGCAGTGCGCCGATCCGGCCGAGCACTGCCTGCCAGGTCTTCTTCGCGAGTCTGGGCCACAGCCAGACCGTGCCGACCATCATCACGACCGCGATCAGTGCGGTCAGCGCCAGCACCTTGTGGCTCGTCAGACCCATGTCCTGCTTGCTCCCACGCCTCGAACTCCAGTCCCCTCCGCTGGGGACATCCGAGGAGGTCACCCCGGTTCCCC
>NZ_JBIVVI010000415.1:0-6833 GCF_044757675.1 Kitasatospora sp. NPDC091257 | reverse complement strand
CCTGCCCTGGCCAAGGCCGCCCGCACCGCCGACCCCGACCTGCTGGACCGGGTCGCGGCCCTGCCGCCGGCCTCCGACACCCCGGACGTCCCCCGCGCCGAGGCCGAGGCCGGCGACCCCGACTTCACCCTGCGCCGCCTGTTGCGCTCCTTCCGCACCCCGCTGCTCATCGCCCTCCTGCTGGTCGCCCTGGACGCGGCGGCCGGACTGGTGCTGCCGGTGCTGATCCGGCACGGCATCGACGACGGCGTCCGCAAGGGCCTGATGTCCGGCGTCGCGGTCGCCTCGCTCACCGCACTCGTCGTGGTGCTGCTGGACTGGGTGGTGCAGGGCGCGGAGAACCGGGTCAGCGGCCGTACCGGCGAGCGCGTCCTCTACACGCTCCGGCTCAAGATCTTCGCCCACCTCAACCGGCTCGGCCTGGACTACTACGAGCGCGAGCTGACCGGCCGGATCATGACCCGGATGACCACCGACCTGGACTCGCTGACCTCCTTCCTCCAGACCGGCATGGTCACCGCGGTGGTCAGCCTGCTGACCTTCGCCGGGATCTTCGCCGCCCTGCTGATCATCGACGCCGGCCTGGCCCTGGTGGTCTTCGCCGTCCTGCCGCTGCTGGTGATCGCCACCCTGGTGTTCCGCAAGAAGTCCAAGGACCAGTACGAGCGCTCCCGCGACCTGATCGGCACCGTCAACGCCGACCTCCAGGAGAACGTGGCCGGCATGCGGATCGTCCAGGCGTTCCGCCGCCTGGACACCAACACCGACCGCTTCGTGGCCCGGGGCATCGCCTACCGCGAGGCCCGGGTCAGGGCCCAGCTCTACATCTCGCTGTACTTCCCGTTCGTCCAGTTCCTCTCCAGCGTGGCCGCCGCGCTGGTGCTGATCGTCGGCGCGGCCCGGGTCGACGCCGGGACGCTGACGGTCGGCGCGCTGGTCGCGTACCTGCTCTACATCGACCTGTTCTTCGCGCCGGTCAACCAGCTGTCCCAGGTGTTCGACGGGTACCAGCAGGCCTCGGTGGGCCTCGGCCGCATCCGCGAGCTGCTGCGCACCCCGACCACCACGGCGGAGGCGACCGACCCGGTCCCGGTGGTCAAGGGCCTGCGCGGCGAGATCTCCTTCGAGGGCGTCGGCTTCGCCTACAACGGCGGTGCGGACGGCGCCCCGACCGTGCTGAGCGACGTGGACCTGCACATCCCGGCCGGGCAGACGGTGGCGCTGGTCGGCGAGACCGGCGCCGGAAAGTCGACGCTGGTGAAGCTGGTCGCCCGGTTCTACGACGCGACGGAGGGCACCGTCCGCGTGGACGGGGTCGACCTCACCCGCTACGACCTGGCGCAGTACCGCCACCGCCTGGGTGTGGTGCCGCAGGAGGCGTACCTGTTCGCGGGCACGGTCCGCGAGGCCATCGCCTACGGCCGGCCGGGCGCCTCGGCGGCCGAGGTGGAGGCGGCGGCCCGGGCGGTCGGCGCGCACGACATGATCGTCCGGCTCTCGGGCGGCTACGACCACGAGGTGGCCGGCCGCGGGCGCAACCTCTCGGCGGGTCAGCGCCAGCTGATCGCGCTGGCCCGGGCGGAGCTGGTCGACCCGGACATCCTGCTGCTCGACGAGGCCACCGCGGCGCTCGACCTGGCCACCGAGGCCGCGGTCAACCAGGCCGCGGACCGGCTCAGCGGCGGACGGACCACCCTGGTCATCGCCCACCGCCTGACCACCGCCGAGCGTGCCGACCGGGTGGTCGTGCTGGACCACGGCCGGGTGGTCGAGGACGGCACGCACGCCGAACTGCTCGCCCTGGGCGGCACCTACAGCCGGCTCTGGCGGGCGTTCATCGCCGACGGCCACCCGGCGGCCGAGGCCGTCGCCGCCGGATAGGCCGCCCCGCACCGGGCCGGGGGCGGCGTCAAGCCGGCCCCCGGCCGGCCGCGATCCCGAACCTCTGCGATCCCGAACCTCTGCGACCTCGAACCTCCGCGTCCCGTCCGGCGGTCCTTCGTACGAACCGTCAGGCGGCGATCAGCGAGGCCAGCAGTCCCGAGGCGTCGATCCCGCGCGGCAGGTCGCTCACCTGCCCGTCGCCGACCTCGACCACCCGCCAGCCGGAGCCGTCCGCCCGGCTGGCGAGGTCGGTGGTGACGAAGCGGCAGCCGAGCCTGCGGACCAGCGCCGGGACATCGGTGAGGTCGGGCTCGACGGTCCGGCGCGGGGCGTCCGGGTGCGGCCCGACCAGGACGGGCCGGCCGTCCAGCCACCACACCCGGGCCTCCACGGGCCGCCCGCCGCTGCCCGGCGCGTCGCCGTCGGCGTGCTCCGGGCCGGCCGCACCGGCGGCACCGGACACCCCGCTCACGTCGGACACCCCGCTCGCGTCGGCCGCGCGGTCGGCGCCGTTCGCGCCGGTCGGCCCCGCCGGGACGCCCGCGCCCTCGAACTCCTCGTACCGCCGCAGCACCACGCCGCCCGCCAGGAACTCGCCCTGCAGCTCGACGAACCGTTCCACCACCCGTCCGACGGCCGCCAGGTCGGCCAACTCGGGCACGTAGCAGGCCTCGTGCCACTCGTGCTTGCGCGACTTCACGTAGTCCTTGACGATCGCCGGCCCGTGCCCGCCGATCCGGGCCGCGGCCTCCGCCAGTTCCTCGGGCCCGGGCGCCACCGGCCCCTCCGACGGGATCCACGCGCTGGCCGGCGTCGCACCCTCGAACACGTCGTACCAGCCGGGCAGTTCGTGGGCCGCCGCGTACCCGGGCGGGCTGGTCAGCAGGGTGCCGCCGCGGGCGGTGAGCGCGGCGGCGAAGTCGGCGTACCGGGTGGTGGGCAGCATCCAACCCCGGTACCAGAGCGGCCCGCTGTCCGCCGGTACCCGTCGGACGGCCTCCTCGGCCCGCCCGGCGAGCAGCCCGTCGTGGTCGACCAGATGGTGCTCGCCACCCAACTCCCGCAGCATCCTGGCCTCCCAGGCGAAGTGCGGGTCGGGCCGGCGCGGGTTGAGCGGATCGGCGGGGAAGATGATCGCGGGTACGGGCATGGCCGTCAGAGTACGGTCGGCGGGCTGATCCCGGGCCCGCCACGACGGACCGGTCGACCCGAGCACCCGACCGGAGTGCCGAATCCGCTCGACGCCCCGGGCGGCCACTGCGAGAGTGACCCGATGCGAAATCTGCTGAGCTCCCGCAAGCGCAGGCCGAGGCGGGCCGCCCGCACGGTGGTCCTGGACGAGAACGGCTCGGTCTTCCTGCTCCGTTCGGACAACGACGAGGTCGGCGTGCACTGGACCATGCCGGGCGGCGGGCTGGAGCCGGGCGAGACCCCGTGGGACGGCGCCCGGCGCGAGCTGTGGGAGGAGACGGGCTGGAGCGACCTCGAACCCGGCCCGCTGCTCTGCACCTGGGAGCACGACTTCACCTGGCACGGCACCCCGGTCCGCCAGCACGAGCACATCTACCTCGCCGCAGGGCCGCACCGCGGCCCGGTCGGCGACGTCAGCGCGGTGCACGCGGTCGACCGGATCCTGGACTGGCGCTGGTGGACCCCGGCCGACCTCGCCGACGAGAACGCCGACGCGCTCTGGCCGCCCGCGCTGCCGGAACTGCTGGACACGGTCCGCGCGGGCTGGGCCGTGGACGGTCGACCGCCGGTGCCTGTCGACCTCGGATACGTCCCGAACGGCCCGGTCACCCGTCGGGCCCGCTAGCACCGCTGGGCCCGCTGGGTCCGCTGGACCCGCGCGGCCCGGCGCCCTCCCGGCCTGTCGGGCCCGCGCGGCCCGGCACCGAACGGCGCCCGGTGGAGCGGCTACCCGCGCCCGCCGCGCCGGGTCCGCGCGGCCGGACCGGGCTCCCAGCCGTGCAGTTCCAGCTCCCGGTCGTGCAGCGCGGCGGGGTTCATCAGCACCGTCAGCGGGGCGCCGACCAGCTGGTCGGCCGCGAGCCCGGTCGCGGACAGCAGCTGCTCGGTCGGCACCGAGACGGCGATGGCGGGCCGCCAGGAGGGCAGCACCACCAGGCAGGTGCCGCGGCCGACCCGGATCGGCCGGGCCGCCACCCGTACCGGTGCCCGTTCCTCCGGCCGACCGAGGGCCTCGGTGGGCCCCGGGCCGGCGCCGATCAGGATGCCGAGCGGCGGTTCGGCCCACGAGGCCCCGGCGGAGGGGCCGACGGTGCCGTCGACGGCAGAGCGGTCGACGGCGGCGGGGTCGGTCCCGGCAGAGCTCCCGCTGGCGACGCCGGTTCCGGAGCCGGCATCGAGGGCCCCGGCTCGGGGAGCTCCGGCTCGGGGAGCTCCGGTTCCGAACGACGGTCCCTGCGCCGCCGCTCCCGCCGCGCCGGCCCGTTCGCCCCGTTCGCCGGCCCGTTGGTCGGCCCGGCCGGTGGCACCCGGCAGGCCCGTGCCGGTCGGGCCGGACGCGGCCGTCTCCCGTGCGGTCGCCCCCTGCCCGCTCCGGGCGGCCTGCGGGTGCATCCGGCGCAGTCGCCGTGAGGGCGACGGCCGCCGGGATCCCAGGATCCGCGGCTCTTCGCGCATCGTGCGCTGCGTCGGCACGGACGGGCCGGCCTCCGAGGGCGCGGCGGCGGACCCGAACCGGACGAACCCGGTCTCGGCTCCGTCCGGCCCGTGGAGGGCATCGGGCGCCTCGGTGGCACGCTCGTCGGATGCGCCGGGAGCGACCGGACCGTCCTCGGTCTCCGCGTCCACGCCGGGCGGGGCCGGTACCTCCGCGACCGGTAGACGGCACGCGTCCGTCGGCGGGACGGTCGGCGCCTCCGCGTCGTACCGGCGGCGCGGCTGCGGCACCGAGTCGAGGCGTGCCGGGCCGGTCCGGCGCGCCCCTCCCTCCGGGAAGCCGGGCGCGGCCGCACCGGGCTCGACGACGGTCGCGATCGAGCACACCGGGACGGCCGCGGCGGGCGGGCCCGGTACGGCGGGCGGGGGCGAGGATCCGGCGCTGTCCCCGGGCGGGCCGGGCAGGGACGGGTCGGTTGCGGCGGGGTGGAGCGAAGTCATCTGCGGGCCCTTCGGGGAACGGTCCCGACGATCCTCCCGCACCACGCGATCAGCTCCAAGCGTCGAACCCGACGGTGTGCGCGATACCACCGCGACACCACCGCGGGATCGTCGTGGGATCACCCGGGATCGCCCAAGACGGCGCAGGGCGAACACCGTTGCCACACGACCGGAACGGCGCCGTGTTCTGCCCGCGGGCCCCGATCCCGCCCCGCCGGGCGGGATCGGCCGAGCGACCGGTCAACGGTTGGTCGAGCGACCGGCGAGCGACCGGCCCTCGGGCCGGTCAAGGACCGACCGGGAGATCAACCAGCGGGCGCGACAAAGCCCTTGAGGTCGGCGAGCACCGCGTTCGCCGCCATGACGCCGAGCCCGAGGAACCAGGTCTCGTCCGAAACCGGCCGGGCCTGACCGGACTTGACCGCACCGAGCGTCTTCCAGAGCGCGCCGCCCAGCACCGCGTCCTGGTTGGTCGAGCTGGGGCTTCCGTACACGCCGTAGAAGATCCAGTCGGCGTCGGCCTTGTCGATCTGCTCCGGGCTGACCTCCACCGCGAGCTCCTGGACCTGCTCGATCCCGGGCTGCGGCAGCGGCACGTCGGTGAGGATGGTGCCGATGAAGGAGAGCTCGGCGTAGAGCCGGGTCCGGCCCGGCATGAAGCGCAGCGGAGTGATGGTGGGCCGCTTGTCGCCGAGCTTCGCGCCGATCGCCGCGGCCGCGGCCTGGTACGCGTCGAGCTGCGCCTTGGCCTCGGCCTCCAGGCCGAACGCACTCGCGTTGAGCAGGAAGTTCTGCTTCCAGGGGTAGCCGGGGCGCAGCGAGAAGACGGTCGGCGCGATCTTGGACAGCTGGGCGTACTGGTCCTGGGCCCGCAGCTGGCTGCCGAGGATCAGGTCCGGCTTGAGCGCGGCGATGGCCTCCAGGTTGAGGCTGTTGATGGTGCCGACGGCGGCGGGGCTGCCGGCCTTGTCCTTGAGGTAGGACGGCAGGGACTTGGAACCGTCGGTGTACACGACGCCGACCGGCTGGATGCCGAGGGCGACGACGTTGTCGAGCTCGCCGGTGTCGAGCACCACGACCCGGGTGGGCCTGGCCGGGATGACGGTCTCGCCCATCGCGTGCCGGAGGGTGCGCGGGTAGACGCCGGGGGCGGCGTCGGTGCCGAAGCCCTTCATCTTCTCGATCACGGCCGCGTAGTCGTCGCCGCCCTGCTTGACCGACTTCTGGTTCGGGGAGGAGCCGCCGCCGGCCGGGGTCGAACCGCCGCTGCCGCCCGATCCACCCGCGCCGCCCGAGCTGCCGCAGGCGGTGAGCAGTCCGCCGAGGCCGAGCACGGCACCTCCGGCGATCCCGGCGGTGAGGAACCTGCGGCGGGTCGCGGTGCGGGGGGCGAGGGCCAGGTCGTCGGAGGTGGGGGGCACGCGACGCTCCTTTCACGATCGAATTTAGGTTAGGCAAACCTATCCGATGGGAGGGAGGCGGGGGTGCGGGCCGTCCGCGCCGAAGGGGCAAACCATGTCGAACCTTGGCAAAAGGGAGAAAATTTCTTGGCCCAACTCCTTTGAAACAAAGGTACATGGGTGAACAAGCCATAAATACAGCAACCCCAATGCCCTTCAGGCGAACGAATCGAAGTAAGTGGTTTAGATCACCAAGGGTTGGTCTACTCAACCTTCCATGCCCGCCTCTAGGGTGCGCTGGTGTTTGATCAGCAGCTCTCAGAGCACACGAGCAGCGGCCGGGCAATGGCGCCCGGCGCTCCGCAGGGTGCCCCGGTCAGTGGCATCAGTGGTGGAGTCCCCGGCAGTCAGGGGACCGCTGGG
>NZ_JBIVVI010000414.1:0-6845 GCF_044757675.1 Kitasatospora sp. NPDC091257 | reverse complement strand
ATCCGCCGCTACATCATCTGGCGGAACAAGCACGCCGCCGACGAACGCCTACGCGCAGTCGTCGCCAGGGCCAACGTTGCCTGATGCGGCACTAGGGCACGGCCCCGCGTGGGTGAGGCCCACCGCGGACCCGCGTCCAATTCCTCCGGACAGGTCGCGCCGAACGGCCGACTGGTCTGGAAACGGGACTCAGAGGGCGTTAAGTCCGTTTCTGGTAGCGGCCGCGTCCCGGTTGGTCGAGGAGTCCCTGGCGAACGAGTCGTCCCAGGCGGGAGCGGGTGACGTTGATCGAGGGCTCGTCGGTGGGCAGCCCGAGGAGTTCGTGCAGGTCACGGACCTGGAATACCCGTCCGGGATGATCGTTTGTCGGCGTACACGGGTAAATGCTCAGCCGCGTACTGCTGAACGTGCTCGCCCATTCGCTTCAGCGGGGGCCTTTTCTCACCGCGCGGTCGCCCGACGGTGGGTGGCGCGGATCAGTACGGCGACCAGAGCCGCCAGGTCGTGGGCGCCGTCCGGGTCATCCGCGTAGCGGGTGGTCTGCAGCGGCCCCACTTCGTCCAGGCGTACTCCTTCCGTTTCCAGGACGTGGGCGAGGACCAGTAGTGCCAGGCGGGCGTTGCCGTCCGGGTAGGGGTGGAAGAAGGCGATGTCCAGGTACGCTCTGGCCGCGCGGGCGGGCAGAGGGACCGACGGGTCGGCGCTCTGGTACAGGCAGGCGGCGAAGTCCTGCCAAGTATGGGGCGTCAGCCCGTATCGCTCCCGGCCTTCCTTGGCGAAGGCGTCGCTCTGACGCAGACGCACCTCGTCCACACCGAGGACCAGCTGCTGCCAGCCGGTGAGCAGGGCCGGGGTTAACGGTTCTCCCCGTGACGCCGCGGCGCGGGACAGGGCCATCGCGGCAAGCAGCCGGCCGGCGCGGTCCGGGTCGCGGCGGCGGACCGGACCGTCGAACCAGGCGGCGAGTCCGTCCACGACCGGGCGCACCGGGGCCGGGCGCACGCTCGCGGCCGAGGACCAGTCGACCTGCTCCCTGACCTTGCACCACACGGCCAGCGAGTCATCGCTCACGGTAGAAACCCCGGCCGGTCAGGCGGATCGCCAGATCCTCTCCCACCGTGTCGACCAGGGTCGGGGCGGGTGCAACGTGGCTCTTGAACCGACCGCCAATCGCGGCTTCCACCGCTTTCTGGGCCTCTTTCTGTCCCAGGCCCGTGGAGGTGAGGAACCAGGTCAGCGTCGTCTCGCAGATCCCGTACCAGGACGACTCGGCGTGGGTGCTGTTGACGACCGCAGTGACCAGGCGGGTCACCGCGCGTTCCAGATGCCAGCTGCGGTCCTCGGCGTCCGCGCCGGGAGGCGGTGCGAGTTGCTCGAACCGCTCGGCCATGTCCTCCAGCCAGTCACGCCACTCCAGCAGACAGGTCACGACGCGTTCGGCGGTCTCCTCCGCCTCCCCGACCGAGTGCGCATCGCAGCACCAGGCCTCGACCGGCCCACCGTAATGGGTCGAGTGATCCCATCCGCAGGCCCACCGGCCGTAACGGGACACCAGGAGCACGGTGACCTCGTCGATGAATCGAAAGCCCGCCATCCGCTCGGCACCAATGGGAGGCACCAGCGGAATGATCAGCGCCGTCAGCTGCGCCGCCTCATCCTCGTCCCAGTCGAAGGCGTGCCGGCTGGGCTCAGCGGCGGACCACGGCAAGTCCCAGGCTCGTTCGCGGTGAATGGACGTGGTGTACCCCCGAAGTCAGACATGACGGAACAACTGACCGATCATGCCGACCAGGTCGAGACCTGTCACCCCAATTTGATGACCACCGGCCTGCGTCTCCTGCCGCCCGGCTGCCTTCACCCAGCCGAGCACGTTCACGTGTACCCGCCTGAGCACTTACCCGCGTACGCCAACATCGTTGAAGGCGGTCACGATGCGCTGGTAGACGGTGGCTGGTGTCCCTCGGTAGCTTGTGTGGATTCGGTCAGGGCGAGCCCGTCGATGACCTTGCTGGCGGTGACGAGCTCGGCGAGGCGGGCCTCGGCCTCGGCCAGGGCCCTGGTGAGTTGCCCGATCTGTTCGCGCAGCCCGTCGGCTCGTGCGGCGGTCTCGTCGTGTTCGGTCTGCAGCAGCCGCAGGAGTTCGGTGACGTTCACGCGGCCAGCTCGACGCCGTCGCGCCAGGCGGGGCTGGGGGTGGTGAGGCGGCGGAGCATGCCGGCGGTGGAGGCCCAGTAGACGCGGGAGGCGGCGTTGTCCAGCCGGTGGTCGTAGTCGCGGGCGAGGCGCCGGTGGAGCATGAGGGTGCCGTTGACCTGCTCGACCACCCACCGCTTCGGTTGCGGGACGAAGCCCTTGCCCACGTCGTCTGGGTTGCGGCGGACCACCTCGACGGTGATGTCGTTCACCGCCCCGTGGATGATCACGGCGTCCTTGAAGCCCTGGTCGACCAGGGCCGTCTGCAGGCGCATCCCGCATCTCTCGGTTGCCTGGTCCAGCAGGGCGATGCCGGCCTCGTTGTCGTGCGCACTGGCGGCCAGGACCACCACGCCGAGTGATCAGGCCCAGCACGTCGACGGCCAGTCCCCGCTTCCTGCCGGGCGTCTTCTTGTTCGCGTCGAGTCCCGTCGTCTCCTTCGGCACCCCGCCGCCACGCGGACGGACTGGGCGTCGATGATCACCAGGGACGGGTCCTCTAATCGTCTGGCCCGCTCCCGCACCTGGCAGCGCAGGATCTCCTGGATCCGCGGGTCAAGGCCGCCCTGGCGTCAGAGGGTGAAGTAGTAGAACACCGCCGACCAGGCCGGGAAGTCGTGTGGCAGGAGCCGCCACTGGCAGCCAGTCCGGTTCTGGTACAGCAGCGCGTTCACGACCTCGCGCTGGTCGCAGGAGCCCGGGTCCCCGGTCGCCGAGCGCGACACCCGGTCCCGCTTCCAGGCGGTGACCAGCGGCTCGATCAAGGCCCACTGCCCGTCGGACAAGTCCGTTGAGTACGGCATCCGTTCCATGATCCCGACTCCATCATGCGCACGACACGAGAGTCAGTGTGAACGCCTATGTACCCCCGAACGGGCGACGCCAGATCATCCAGAAGCGGACTTAACGCCCTCTCAGTCCACGAAGTCGGCCTCGCCGCACCAGCGAAGGACCGATCCGGCCGTGGTCCATCCCGCTCCGAAAGCAGCCAGAAAGACCGTCGCGCCCGGGACAAGGAGTCCTGTGTCGACAGCACGGGCCGCCGTAAGCCCCACGGACGCCGACACCGTGTTGCCCAAGTCCTGGACCGTCGTACAGGATTTCTCCATCGGCACGTCCAGTCCGGACAGCACGTTCTCGATGAGCCGCAGGTTCGCCTGGTGAAGTAGCACCAGATCGGCCTGCCCGACAGCAATCCCGCTGCCGGCCTCCAGATCGCGGATCAGGGCAGGGACCCGGTTGGATGCGAACGCCTTGACCGCCTGGGCGTCCATGGTGAACCCGTGCAGGTCCTGGCTCGTCAAAGCCAGTCCCTCATAGCCCGCGGGATCGGTACGAGAGGACCCGTAGAGCAGGCCGGTGTCCTCCCGGCACTGCCGCAGCAGCCAGCAGCACGCCCCGTCGCTGAAGATCGTCGCGGCCAAGCCCTCACTCGGACCGATGTCGTCGAAGTCCATGAGGGCGCTGCTCGCCTCCGACTGCACGACAGCAACCGTTCCGGCGCCTGACCGGACAAGGCTCTCGCCGAGCTGCAGGACGCCCACCGCACCCGCGCACCCAGCACCGACCACGTCTACCGGAGCCATCCGCAGGTCCAATCCCACTTCAGCGATCAGGTCCGCCCCAAGGCCCGGCATCAACCGCCCAGGCGTCGTGGTGGAGGTCACCAGCGCATCGATCTCGCCCGGCGCGACGCCGGCCCTCTTGCAGGCATCCATCAGCGCCTGGGCAGCCATCGTCGTCACGTCCTCACCCGTATCGCAGTGACGCCGCCGCTCGATCCCGAGCCGCTCGCGCACCCACCCATCGGACAACCCGGTCGCCCGTTCCAGGGCAGCGTTCGGGACAACCCGATCGGGCACGTAGGACCCAATGCCAAGAATCCCTGCGTTCATCGTTGCTGACATCCCTTCATCACAGCGGCGCCGCCTGGACCTGTTGGAGGTCACCCAGCCCGGCTGGAGGTGGCAGTACCACATCCACCGCAGACCGAGTAGGCGAACACCGACCACCCCGGGGCCCTGTCCCAATCCTCATCGCACGGTAGGTCCGTGGCCCTCCCCGTCCCGTCCGGAACCTGTTCCGCGGACCTTCGATTGCTGCCCCGCGGAAGAGCTGACTCCAGGCTCCCGCCTCGCGGGACGCGATACCGGGCGCCGAACAACAGTGGGCGCTGCCGTCCGGCGTCATGATCGGCCGCGCCCCCACGCCAGCAAGTGCCGCTTCAACCCTGCGGACGCACTCGCGCGCATCGCACGCAGCTCCCAGGATCCTGCCCATGCTCTGCCCGACGGCGCTTCGGTCGATCCTGCCGACGCCGCTGAACGCAACCCAGCGCAGGCTTCCACCGGTACGAAGGCGCCGTCAGCGGGCGGGTGGCTCGTTCGTTTTGGGAGGCCACCGGGCGGTGCGGCTGCGGTGCCTGGGGTACGGGCGTGGATCCGGTCTTGGTCGCTGTCAGGAAGCAGGTTGGGCTTCCTGTGTCCAGTCGTGGTTCCGCAGTTTGTCGAGCTGGGCGACCTCGACGGTGAGGGCGGTCTTGGCCTTGGCGAAGTCCTCGGCGTGGGCGTTGATGAGAGTGTTCTGGCGGTCGGACTCGGCTGCGAACCAGATGCCGATCAGGTTGGTTTCGTGTTTGCAGGCGACATCGGTAAGGGCCTGGGCGATCTCTGCGGTACCGGGTGCGGGGTCGTCGAGCGAGGTCACGTTGTCGGTGGCGTGCAGGGGATCGGTGAGGTTGTAGCCTCGGGACTTCATGCAGGAGGACCAGGCGGCGACCGCGGTGACGACCTTGGGGTCGGTCTGGGATTCCGTGAACGTTTGCGCCTTGATCGCAGTAACGAGGCCTTCTCCCCCGCTGGCGGGTCCGCCGGGGCCGCCGGCGGCGGCGGGCATCAGTCGCTCCAACTCAGCGCCGCAGCCGTGCTCGGGCAGTGCCTTTCCTGCGAACTCGGGGGCTCGTGCTCCTGTCTTGGGGTCTGCGCCGGTGAGGACCGTCCGGGTCGTGTCCTTCATCTGCCCTATTGTCACAGGCGCGCTGTCCGGGCTGCCGTCACTGGCGTGGCCGGTAGTGGGGTTGTGGTATCCCCAGGCACGGGCGGTCTGCGTGTCCGCGACGCCGTACCGCCGGTTCAGCAGGCCATACATCTGGCTGTCGGAGGTCGGCTGCGGCACGACCGGGTAGTCCTGGCCGTAGCGTTTCATGCACGCGCCGGTGGCCGCCTGACGTACCCAGTCGTATTCGGTGGCCTGCTTCGGTGTCAGCATGTAGATCTCGATCGGCAGGTGCAGCCCCTCGACGCCGTTGGTGACAGTCGGCGTCGGCACGGGGTCAGACGGGGCCGGCTGCGAGCTGGCGCAGTTGGTGAGCGTGAGAACGGCGATCGAGAATGCCGCTGTCGTCCGGAGGGCGCGGCGGGTCCACGGATGTTCTGCCCCGGAGCCGGTATTGCCCGCCGCAGTCGTCGTGTGTGAGGTGGGCACGGTTCTCCACGTTGTAGGAAGGGCACCGCCGAGGACCGGCACGGGGTGGGACACGTGCCGGTCCTCGGCGGAGTTCGGGTAGCCAGCCGCGTGGTGTTCGGCCGGTCTTCGGCCTCTCGGCCGCTGCCTGCGCCCGGAGGGCGTTTGGCGGCTAGCAGTAGATGCCAGCCCACTCGTTCTTGTTCTTCACCGCCGAGGTGAGGTTGCCGCCGCGGTAGGGCGGAACCCAGTTCGCGTCCCCGAACGAGCCGTACTCCGTGAAGATGCCGAGGTTGCAGCCCGCGCTGTTCTCGACCGACGCTGCGTTGTGCCACGTCCGTTGTCCCGCCCCGCGCGAGCCGTAGGCGTCCGCCTGGAAGTATCCGTAGGGCGCGGCCATGCGGTCCTCCCGGTAGTTCGACTTGTAGACCGCGCCCTCGGCACCGGAGTTGTAGTAGAGGCACCAGAACGTGGGGTCGTCGCTGCCGGTGGTGCAGCGCCACGGGTCGCTGTAGGTGTTCCAGCCGCTGATCGTGGTGCTCGTGCTCGCGTGGGCGGCCGTGCTACCGGTGACCACACTGGTGGCGGCGACCGCCAGGGCGGCGGCGCCGAGAGCGATCTTGTGGGCCTTCGAGGTGGCGTAGGTGCTGTTGGAGGTGGCGATGGTCATGGTTGCTCCTTGTATGAGAGGGCGGAATGAGAGATTAAATCCGTTCTGTCGTCGCCTGAACGTGTGGCCTTGCCGCCTCCGGCAGATCGCGGGGCTGGCGCCGTGCTGAGGTGACTGCGTGAGTGACCGCAAGCCCTACAAGAGCGACTTATCCGACGAACGCTGGGCGCTGATCGAGCCGGTGATCACCTCGTGGAAGGTCCAGCATCCCTCGGTCAGCGGCCACGAAGGCCGCTACGAGATGCGGGAGATCGTCAACGCCCTGCTCTACCAGTCCCGGACCGGCTGCCAGTGGGACTACCTCCCACACGACCTTCCACCCGCCGGTGCGGTGAAGTACTACTTCTACACATGGCGCAATGACGGCACCGACCAGGTCATTCACGACCTGCTACGCTGGCAGGTCCGCGAGAAGAGGGGCCGATTAGGCCGCGTATTCGGTCGTGATCAATGGGTTCGGGTGAGGTCCTTGATCCAGATCATTGCGCCGCGGAGGTGAAGGCCGGCGAGGTAGCTTTCC
>NZ_JBIVVI010000413.1:0-6851 GCF_044757675.1 Kitasatospora sp. NPDC091257 | reverse complement strand
GTCCTGCGGCACCTGACCGCCCAGCTGCGCGGCCGACCTGTGCAGCGACGACGCCGCCCACGAGGCGGTCTGACCCCTCGGCAATCACGTCACGGTCGGCGTCCGGGGAGATCGCGGCGATCACTTCGTGGACGACGTCAACGGGATCGCGGTCGTCGGGGTCGGGACACATCGAACAGCGGGGCAGGCCCTTGCGGTCCCGGAAGGCCAGGCGCCGGGTGTTGCCGCAGGCGGCGCATTCCGCGGTCTCCTGGCCGCAGAGCGAGCAGTACCAGTCCTGGCCCTGGCGCTGGAGGGTCCGCAGGTTCTTGCCGCACTCGGCGCAGACCGGTGGCGAGATCGCCGACGCGCCGGCATTGCGGAGCTCGATGAGCAGGTCGCCGATGGCCCGCGGTGCCGGGGACCGGCCGTCCGTGAGGACGGGAGGCCGCATCGCCAGGGCCTGGGCGAGGCGGCGCGACTTCGCCCGGCCGCCCGCGACCGCGATGACGGCGGGCCCGAGTCCCTTCTCGACGTCGGTGATCAGATCGGTCATCAGGCCGATCGGGTCGGTGACGGCGTGGCCGTGATGGTCAGCGGTGGTCACGGCCGGTCGACACCCCTGTTCCTGGCCCGCTTCGGCCGCAGTCCGCCGAGCCCTTCCGCGGGTTCCCCGCCGCTGCTGGCGGCGGCCTTCTTCGGCTTCCTCGCGGCCCCGGCCACAGCGATGGGCTCGATGAGGTCGTCCATGGTGCAGTCCAGGATGTCGAGCAGGGCATGAGGATCTTCAGGCTCAGTCGCTCCGGTCGCTCGACGACGAGCCGGTAGACCTGGCTCGACGACAGGGTGATTCCGCGTTCGGCGAGCGGCGGCAGGAGGTCGGTGGTGGAGAACATCCCGCGGTCCGCCATGACCTTGCGCAGGTGCCACTGGTAGTCGAGCTTGGCGGCCATCGTCGGATCCCTCCTGTCAGGCCCCGGCGAACGCCGGCGCCAGTGCCTTGTGCAGGGAAGTGTTCATGAAGTCGTCGCTGACGTGCGTACAGATGGCCAGGGAGCTGTCGCACTCGTGGCCGACCTGCTGCTGGATTATCTTGAGTTCGCTGGCTCGACAGGCTGTTGACCTGCGTGTTTGCGTTGCGGTGATTGTCCGCGACGTGGCGAATGAGGGCATCGGAGGTCCTTTCCTCAGAGGCCGATCGTTACCGACCTGGGATCGCTTGTCGTTGTTACGTGGTTCCCCACCGTCAGCGTGGACTTCCGGGCTCCGGAGACCGTCCGCGCAAGTTGTGCGTTGAGGGCAGGCGTTATTGCCTCGATGCGGTTGGGCGGCATCTTGGACGTGCGTCGTTCGTCGGCAGTCGGAGGTGAGGGAGATATCCCGTGGCACGCGCGGCGCCGCCTCCAGTAGGTTCCGCGGATGCGGCAATTCGCGGAGATCGAAGACCTGTCGGGGCTTGTGCGTGACGCGCTCGGATCGGGATGCCGCGTAGTCGCGGTGGACCGGCTGCGTGGGGGGAGCAAGAAAGGGGTGTACCGGGTCCGCCTTGATGGAACCCGCACAGCGAGTGTGATCGTCTACAGCTGGGCCGATGCTGAGAACTTCTGGCCAGGCGCGCGAGAGGCCGATCCAGCTGACCCGTTCGCGCCCGCCTCCGGGCTGGTCCCGTTCCTGACCGCGCAGCGGAGCTTGGACATCCTCGGGGCACGGGTTCCGCAAGTACTCCTGGCGGATGACAGCCGACGCCACTATCCGGCGGACGTCGCCGTGGTTGAGGACGTCTCCGGCGGTACGCTCGAAGCACTCTTGGAAACCGATCCGACGCGCGCTGCGGGAACCCTGGGCGACCTCGCCGAGATGCTTGAGGTGATGCACCGACACCAGGGCCAGCGCTACGGCAGGGTGGACCTGCTGGAGCGGGGCGGATCCGTGTCCAAGGTCTCGTGCGAGCGACGGGTCCTCGACCGTGCCCTGCGGGACCTTGAGGAGGCGGCGGGGCGCGACGGTCGCATCGCGGCGGCCGACGCCGCATTGCGCGACCGTCTGCAGGAACTGGCCGATCGAGTGAGTCCTCGCACCGCATACGGGCTGATCCACGGAGAACTCGGACCCGACCACGTCCTGGTTGATGCCGACGGGCGCCCCGTCCTGATCGACATCGAGGGGCTGATGTACTTCGACGTCGAGTGGGAGCATGTGTTCCTCCAGATCCGCTTCGGAGAGCGGTACGTCGCACTGGCCCGGCCCGGTCTCGATCCGCAGCGGCTCGACCTCTACATGCTCGCGATGCGCCTGTCGCTGGTGGCCGGTCCACTGCGTCTCCTCGATGGGGACTTCCCCGACCGGGCGTTCATGCAGGAGATCGCCGAGCACAATGCGAAAGAGGCGCTGGCGCTCCTGCCGTTGGTGTAGCCCCGGGATGCGCAGGGCCGCGCGGAGCACGCGTCTACTCCTCGGCACGATCAGCTCGCCCGTGTGGGCGGGGAGGTTGGCGCTGACGGTGGGGCGTTACGTGACCATCGACAGGCTTGCCTGCGGCCCGTTGTGGGCTGGTGCGAGTTGTCGCGGCGCGTTGTTCGCCGAGAGCACGGGCGAGTTGCTCGCGAAGTTGCTGGTTCTCCTCGGTGAGGCGCCGGATACGGGTGTTGGCGGCTTCAAGGCGTCGTAGCAAGGAAGCGTCGGAGGTGCGCTGGCGTGCAGGAACCGGCGAGCCGGGGTCGCGGCGGTGTGCTGCCCGAAGGCGCTCGATCTCCTCTCGCAGGTCCGGCTGGGCGTAGAGCCAGGACCGGGACACTGCGGCCCGCTTCGCGACGGTCTCGAAGGTCACCGGCTCGACTGCCAGGTCGAGGGTGCGGAGGGCCTGGACGGCCTTGGCGCGGGTGTACTCACTGCGGCGACGGGCGGCGTCGACGATGTGCTGGCTGTTGTCAGCTCGCATCGGCACTCGCCTCCGGCCGTCCGAGGTCGTCTTCCAAGCTGGTGATGATCTTCTCCAGGTTGCCGAGAACCTGGCGGTTCATTTCGACCACGCGGGCTTGGCCGCGGGCCTCGGCTGCGGAGACGATCTGCAGTAGCTGCTGCTTCTGCTCGCGGTGCTGCGGCAGGAACTCGGGGGTCGTGACGAACATCGGGCACGTCAGGCACGCGTTGGCATGCGGACAGGTCCGTTGCACCGGCAGGCCACAGTAGCCGTTGGGGCAGGGCCTGGGTCACGCGCCCGAGCCGCTGTTCTGCCCAGGTGGCCTCGGCCAGAGGGCCGTAGGGATCGACGGTGACGCTCTCGCCCTTGATGTTGACCTTGCGGGCCTTCTCACAGTGCCGGCGGACCGTGGAGTCGTGCAGCCGGGCATAGTGGGCGGTCATCTCGCTCGAAGAGTGATCGAGAAGGACGCGTACGACTTCCTGCGGGACGTCCCGGTTGATCAGCCTGGTTCCGAAAGTGTGGCGCCATTGCTGGGGCGTCAGGTGGACCGGTCGGCCGTGTTCGTCCTGGACGTCGCATCGCTCCAGCCAGCGGTCGAGCTGGCCGCGGTAGGAGTGCGTGGTCAGTGGCCGAGTGCCGTCGGGGTTCATCCGAGGCGCCGGAAACAGCCACTGGCGGCCGCCGGGCCAGCGCTCAAGGACGCGCTGCTGCTGGGCGGCGATCTCGCCCTCGACCTCCTCGTCGATGGGGACCAGGGCTTCGCGTTTCATCTTCCGGTTGAGGTAGCGCAGGTAAGCGGCGCCGTCGGTGTCCCGGATGATGCAGTCGAAGGCCAGGTGGCAGGCGTCACCGACCCGCAGCCCGCAGCGCATGAGGATCAAGGTCAGGACCCGGCCGTCGGGGGTGTGCCAGCGGTCGAGGTCGGCGCTCTTTTCGACCTGGGCCATCACGTGCTCGGCCAGAGCCCGGGGCAGCCGCTTGTCGGGGCGGGGGAAGTCGTCGGGGTAGAAGGTCGTGTTCGCCGGGTGGCCCTGGTCCCAGCCGTGGCGGCGAACGGCGTGGAAGAAGGCGTTCAGCGAGCTGATGTCCCGGCTGCGGGAATGCGTTGAGCGCGGGTCGAGGGCCAGGTCGGCGAGGTAGCGTTCCAGCACGGCCCGGTCCACGCGGGCCGGCTCGTCGGCGGCAACGCGGGGGTCGGCCAGGAAGCCCGAGAACCGGTTAAAGACTACAGATGAACGATCTACGCGACCGCACGGCACCCACGGTCCGGCACGTCAGGGGAGCAGGGCGTCGATCTGGGCGAGGTGGGCGGCGAGGATTTCCTCGAATGCGGCGCGGCGGTCCGCTCCGAGGGGGCGGATGTCGCGGGCGAAGTGGGCCAGGGCGGGGAAGCGTTCGGGGTCGGCGCCGAGTACGGCGACACGGAACTGCTCCATGCCCTGCTCGTACTCCTCGGGGGTGACGGTGCTGATGCCGGCCTCGGAGGAGATCAGTGCCGCGAGGAGGATGACGATGCGGTGGTACCGCACCGCGACCTCCTCGTCGGGCAGGCCGGACGCGCGCAGGGCCTGCAGCAGTTCCTCCATGACCATGCGGGATCCGGTGCCGCCGGACCCGTAGCGTCCCCACACCGCGGCGAGTTGGAGTTGCTCGCCGAAGGCCTCGCGCAGGCGCAGGGCCAGGGCGGTGATGCGCTGTTTCCAGTCGCCTTCGGGGCGGTAGCCGTCCATGGAGGCCAGCAGGATCCGGTCGGCCACCGCGCGCAGCAGTTCGGTCTTGTTCCGGAAGTGCCGGTAGAGGCTGGAGGAGTCGGTCCCGAGTGCCGCGGCGAGTTTGCGCACGCTGAACGACTCGGCGTCGCTCGTGCGCAGCAGTTCCGCCGCGGTGTCCAGGATCTCCTCGGTCGACCATCGCCTTCGGCCGGTCATCCCGCCCCTCCCGTCGCTCGTCCGGACTCAGCCTAGCTCATGCACTTGCTCTTGTACTTGCTCATGCGCTTGCTCGTGCACTTGCTGTTGCACGCACCGCGTGCATAATCGGTGCAACGCACAGTCCGACCGCAACGAGACCCCGGCACCCGGCCGGGAGGGGGAGAAGGACACATGAGTGGCAGCGCGTTCGCGACACGGCCGCCGGAGCCGGACCTCTCGGCGATCACGACCGAGGAACTGCTCGCCTACCGCGACACGGAGAACCGCTGGCGGGCGTCGGGCGCGGCTCGGGCCGTCCTCGGGGAACCCGATCCCGGCGCCGCGATCGCCTGGCGGCAGGTGGCGTTGCCCGGCCGCGACGTTCCGGTCCGGGTGTACCGGCCGGTGTCGACGGGGGAGGGCGAGGCCGGCGCCCGAACCGACCTGCCACTCGTGGTCCATGTCCACGGCGGCGGCTTCGTGGGCACGGCGACCCAGTGCGACTGGGCCAACAGCCACCTCGCCGTCGAGCTGCCCGCGCTGGTCGTCTCGGTCGAGCACCGCCTCCTCGCCCCCGGTAGCCCGCTCGCGGACGCCGCCGACGACGGCTGGGGCGTGCTGGAGCACGTGGTGCGGCATGCCGCGCAGTGGGGTGTCGACCCGGCGCGCACGGCCGTCTTCGGTGAGAGCTGCGGCGCGCTGATCGGCGCGTTGACGGCGATCAGGGCCAGGGAGGCCGGCGTGGAGCTCAAGGCACAGGTGCTGGTCAATCCGGTGGTCGACGTGACCGGGACGGGGATGTTCGACCACCCCTCGATCGCCGAGTACGCGGACAACCCGCCCCCGGCCCTGCCGCTGCTGCGGCTGTTCCAGCGGCTCGCCGTTCCGCCGGGGGCCGACGCCGGCGCGGTCTCACCGCTGCACGCGAACGACCTGAGCGGGCTCGCCCCGGCGCTGGTGGTGGTGCCCACCCGGGACGCGGTCGCCGACCACGGCCGCAGCTACGCCGAGCGGCTGCGCGAGGCAGGGACCCCCGTGCGGCTCTCCGAATACCCGGGAGCCAAGCACGCGTTCCTCACCCTGCCCGGCCTGGAACCACAGGCCGAGGCCGCCCGGGCGGAGATCCTCGCGTTCCTCCGCGCGGCCCTGGCCGAGTGACGGAGGAACGACTGCCGACACCCGCAGAACGTCCTCGCATCACTCCTGGTAGCAGCACCCGCCGTACTCGTCGCAGTCGTATTCGAAGCCGTCGTCGGCGCCGTGGGTACGGCTCAGCTTTTGGTCGTCCGCGGGGCAGATCGGGGTGAACGACGGATTGACCTGGAGGAACGTCGAATCCTTCAGGGAGAACACAGAATTGACGACATCGAGGCCGTGTTCGCGAATCCCTTGCTGAATGAAGTCGAATGCGTCGTAGACGTGGCCGCAGGCGCACGTGATCGGGGCGCATCTGAAGTTCGCGACCCTGACGCCCAGCTCTACTCGAATCCTTTCGGTTTCCTCAGGGGATATCGGGCGGAGCCCCGTGCGGCGAATCCGCTCCGGAGTCCAGAACCGCTCCTTGATGACAGCGGCCTGGGTGCGGGTCAGGTAGAA
Organism: Kitasatospora sp. NPDC091257; assembly: GCF_044757675.1. NCBI lineage: Bacteria > Bacillati > Actinomycetota > Actinomycetes > Kitasatosporales > Streptomycetaceae > Kitasatospora > Kitasatospora sp. NPDC091257. The sequence goes on along the minus strand of NZ_JBIVVI010000413.1, from coordinate 443 downwards.
CGAAGCCGAGATGCCACTCGCGATCGTGGCGATGACGATGTCCGCGACGGCTTCGTCGTCCGCTGAAGCCACCACCTTTCCGGTGGCGACTACCTTGTCGATTTCCGCTAGCAGCTTCATGGTGCCCACTTCTTGAATTTCTGCGATTCACCTGCGGTGTCCGCGAACTCTCGGTGATGCGCATCATTTCGCTGTCTCGTCCGCCGGAGACCGGGTGCGGGTGAGGTTTCAGAGTCGGAGGGGGCCATCAGGCCTGTGGAGGTGCCTATTGTCAGTGTGCGACGTCCCGCGACCGCTCAGCAACCGGACCGGAGAGCCACCGTGATCGGCAGGATTTCCGGTCAATGGGTTGCAGATCTCCGGGATGGGGTGTCGGATCCCGGCCATGACGATGGTGCTGGGAACGCCGACGGCAGGCGGGGTGCGCGAGGCCCGGGCCCTCC
>NZ_JBIVVI010000412.1:0-6872 GCF_044757675.1 Kitasatospora sp. NPDC091257 | reverse complement strand
GCCGGGAGCCGGGTGCAGACCGCTCCCGTCATCAGCGGGGCGGGCTCGGCGCCCAGGGTGGCGAGGGTGAACGCGGTGGTCAGCGCGCTGATGTCGCGGGACTCGCGGATCAGCAGGTGGTTGGCGCCCGGAGCCTCGTACCGCGCGAGGTCCGGGACGACCCGCCGGGCGCGCAGCGCGTACTCCAGGGACTGGGTGGCACTGGCCGAGCTGTGGTCCCCGGTGCCGTGGACGATCAGCACCCGCCGCCCGGCCAGCTGGTCGACCGGATCGCCGCTGGGCAGCCAGGGAGCGATCCCGGCGACGCCGACCACCGACGGGTGCCCGGCGCACCAGAAGGCGGCCCGCCCGCCCAGCGAGTTGCCGATCAGGACGACGGGCCTGCCCGGGTACAGCCGGGCCAGCTCGTCGAGCGCCCAGCGGGTGTCGACGGCGGTGTCGGCGGCGGCGCCGTTCCAGCCGCCGTGGCGGTAGCGCAGCAGGTGCACCGCGAGGCCGTGCGGCCGGCCGCGGTCGGTGAGCTCGGTGGCCAGGTCCCGCAGGCCCAGCTCGGCGACCTTCAGCGGTGCTCGCCGACTGCGGAGGAAGCCGCCCGGCAGCAGCAGGGCGATGCCGTCGACCGGCCCCTCTCCCTGTCGTGCGGTCAGCTCTGCGGTACGCGGACGCTGCGCTCGGAACACGCGAAATCCCTCCTGATGTGTACAGGCGGATTCTACGGTTCCGAGGACGGGTCCCGGTGCGCGAGGAGGGACCACAGGACCCAGCCGGAGACCCGGGTGCGCACCACCATGACCTTCGCCCAGCGGGCGCCGAGCGGTGAGGTCCAGGTGTCCACGACCTCGACCCGGTCACCCGAACGGGCTAACCCGACGACGGTCTCCTCGCCGAAGTGGTCGACCCGGACGTTGGCGGCGTTGGCCGACGCCTCCCACCAGCCCGTGCCGAGCTCGGGCGGCAGGTCGGTGCCCGCCGTGACGGCCGCCGGGATGAGCAGGATGCCCAGTGCGACCACGGTGGCCGCCGCACGGCCGATCACGGCCACGGGAACCTCCGAGCGGCGTTCCGTGCGGTGCTGTGTGCGGGCAGCGGCGGTGGCGTCGGGATCGGGGGAGGCATGTACAGCAGAACGAGCCGACCGGGCGTCCGCGTACAGTCCGGTGCCGAGGTTGACCCGGTCGGCGCAGCACGGCGCGCGGACCCGGTGCCGCCGGTGCTGCGACGGATGCCCGGCGCATGTCAACGGTCGCACCGTGGCGCAGGGTTGGCGCGCCCTGGCGGGCGGCCTTCGAGTCGACCGGTGCGCTCGGGGTGGGGCCGCGGCCTCGGTCACGCGGCCCCGGTCACTCGGCGTGCTGCTCCGGCAGGAGTTTCTCCCGGGTCTCCCGGAGGAACGCCGCGACGACGTCCGCATCGGCGAGGACGCGGGTGACGACCCGTTCGCCCGGGATCAGTTCGGTGCGCGCCGTGATCCGGAGCTCGCGCGTGTTCTCGGCGGTGACGTCCTGGAGGTCGCTCCACGGCAGCGGGGCCGTGCGGTGGTCGCTGCCGGGGTCGACGAGGAGTCCCTCGGGCAGCACGCCGAGCACCGTCCCGAATACGACGTGCCCCTCTTCCTCGAACCGCTCGTGCAGCGGCGCGGTGCAGCGCGGCATCAGGCCCGCGCGGATGGCCTCGGCCAGCCCCGGTTCGTAACGGCCCGCCAGTTTCGAGACCACGAAGGGGGTTTCACGGCCGCGCGCCAGGATGACGACGCGGCCGAAGTGCTCGATGCTCAGGTTGCCGCGGAATTCCGTCCGGGAGGGTATGTACTCGTAGCTCTCGATGGCCTCCCAGGGCAGGGCGCGGAAGTCGCCGCCGGCGTGGTGGAGGACGAGGCCGCCCTCGTAGCGCGCCACGGCGACCAGCCCGGAGCGCGGCGGCACGTTCTTGTAGGCCCAGGCGGCCGCTGTCACGGCGGCGACCGCGAGGACGGCGCCCCACCAGGTCCAGCCGGAGGCGGCGATGACGAGGATGCCGGGCAGTCCCAGGCCCCATTTGCCCACGCCGTCGCCGATCCGGCGGCTCGTCCGGTACAGCCGCCGCCGTTCACCCAGGCCCGCCTCGGCCGCGACCTGGTCGCAGCGGGTGGCACCGCTCATCGCTGACTCCCCTCGGCTTTCGAGCGCGCCAGTCTAGCCAGGGCGGCTGGGTAGTCGGGTCGGGTGGGTTTCGAAAACCGTTGCGCGCAAAGGGTGGTAACACTGTTTCCCGTCGGTTACGTTGTTACCCATGAGCACGCCCTACCAGGACGCGCAGCGGGTCGGCCAGGATGCCGTGCGCGCCGTGATCCTCGACCGCGCCATCGCCCTCCTCGTCGCCGAAGGCCCCGCCGCACTGACCGTGCGCCGGATCGCCGCCGAGATCGGCTCCTCGACCAAGGTGCTGTACACGATGTTCGGCGGGAAGGAGGGGCTGCTGGACGCGCTGTACCGGGAGGGCTTCGCGCGGCTGCGCCGGGCGCAGGAGCAAGTCCCGCGCGGGGGAGACCCGTTGGCCTATCTGACCGAGCTCGGCCGGGCCTACCGGGAGCGGGCGATCGCCGAACCCGCCTACTACCGGGTGATGTTCGAGCAGCCGGTCCCCGGATTCCGGCCTGGCGCCGCGGCGTTGGCCGTCGCGGACGGCGCGTTCGGTGCCTCGGTGGCCGCGGTGGAGGCCTGCATCGCGGCCGGGGTCTTCCGGCCCGGCGACGCCCGCGAGGTCTCCAAGCTCTTCTGGGCGGCCACCCACGGCGCGGTGAGCCTGGAACTCGCCGGCCACTTCGCGCCGGCCGAGGCCGGGGCGCGCTACGAGGCGCTGATGGCCGCACTGGGACGGGCCTTCGCCGTCGCCATCCCATCACCTGACGAGAGGTCGACACCATGAGCACGGACGGCCCGGACCGTGGCGGCACGAGCCGCACCCGCTTCCTGCGCGGGAACTTCGCCCCGGTGACCGAGGAGGTCACCGCCCACGACCTGCCCGTCACCGGCCGCATACCGGCCCACCTCGACGGGCGCTACCTGCGCAACGGCCCCAATCCGCTGGGTATCGAGGATCCGGCCGCGCACCTGTGGACCCTCGGCGCGGGCATGGTGCACGGTGTCCGGATCCGGGACGGGCGCGCCGAGTGGTACCGCAACCGCTGGGTCCGCTCCGGTGCGGTCGCCGACCGGCTCGGCGAGCCCCGGCGCGGCACGCCCGCCGACGAGCGGCTGGACATCTCCCCCAACGTGCAGGTCGCGGGCCTCGCCGGGCGCACCTACGCGCTGATCGAGGGCGGCATCCGCCCGTACGAACTCACCTACGAGCTGGACACGGTGGGGCCGTGCGAACTGGGCGCCACGCCGGAGGGGTTCAGCGCCAACGCCCACTCGATCCTCGACCCGCACAGCGGGGAACTGCACTCGCTGGCCTTCCGGTACGGCTCCGACCAGGTGCAGCACATCGTGATGGACGCCGCCGGTGCCGTCCGGCGCAGCACGTGGATCGAGGTGCCCGGGAACCCGTACATGCACGACTTCGCGCTCACCGAGCGGTTCGTGCTGCTGTACGACACGCCGGTGGTGTTCAGCGCGGCGCACCTGGCCACCGGGGTGCCCTTCACCTGGGACGGGCGGCGCGCCGCGCGGATCGGGGTGATGCCGCGCGAGGGCGGCGCGGTGCGGTGGTTCGAGCTCGCGCCGCACCTGGTCGGCCACACCCTCAACGCGTACGAGCGGACGGCGGACTCACTGGTGGTCGACGTCGTGCGGCACCCGCCGGGCATCGACCTGCGCGACATCGGCGCGAGCCGGCCCACGCTCGACCGCTGGACGATCGACCTGGCGGCGGGGACGGTGCGGGAGGAGCGGCTGGACGACCGGGTCCAGGAATTCCCGCGCGTCAACTCCCTTCACACCGGCCGCCCTTACCGCTACGGCTACGCGGCCGCCGTCGAGCTCTACGCGCCGCCGAACGGCCCCGGGGACGACCGCCCGGACGAGGGCTTCAGCAACGCCCTGCTCAAGCACGACCTGAGCCGGGGGACCGTCGAGGCCCACGAGTTCGGGCGCGACGGGGCGGTGGGCGAGGCGGTGTTCGTCGCCGCCGAGTCGCCGACGGCGGAGGACGACGGGTATCTGATGGCGTACGTCCACGACCCGGACCGGGGAGCGGCGGACCTGGTGATCCTCGCCGCCCAGGACTTCACCGGCGAGCCCGTGGCCCGCATCCACCTGCCGGTGCGGGTGCCCCTGGGCCTGCACGGCAACTGGGTGCCGGGCGGGGAACCGGGCCGAGGCTGAGGGGCCAATATGTGCCCGCCAGGGAGGCCGTGCCGGGAGGCCGTTCAGGGCGCGCCCGTGGGCAGGCCGCTGGGCCGGGCGGTGAGCCGGGCGGAGAGCCGGGCGCGGTCCGGGAGGGGTCAGCGGGGCCGGGTGGCGCGGAGGGAGTAGGACTGCGGCGCGGGGGAGCCGGCGGGGACGCGGAAGTGGGCGTGGGCGTGCTCGTGGAGGAAGTCCAGGCGCAGGCCGGCGTCGGCCAGGGCGGTGACGACCTCGCCGAGGCCGTGCTGCCACTGGACGGTGACGGTGGAGTCGAGCCGGGCGTCCGGGTCGGCGTAGGTGCCGGGGTAGTCGACGACGATCGGGGTGCGCTCGAAGTAGTCCTCCTCGAAGCTGCGCCCGTCGTCGGCGAGGACGTCGGCCACCGGGTGGTGCTCGGCGAGGTAGAGGAAGCCGCCGGGGGCGAGGAGCGCGGCGACCGTCCGGGCCCAGCGGGTGAGGTCGGGGAGCCAGCAGAGCGCGCCGAAACCGGTGTAGACGATGTCGTACGTCCGTCCGTCGAGTGCCTCGGCGGCCTCGTAGACGTCGGAGGTGACGAACCGGGCCTCGTCGGCGCCGATCCGGGCGGCGAGGTCGGCGGCGGCCGCGACGGCCGGGGCGGAGAAGTCGAGCCCGGTGACGACGGCGCCGCGGCGGGCCCAGGAGAGGGTGTCGAGCCCGAGGTGGCACTGGAGGTGGAGCAGCGTGCGACCGGTGACGTCGCCGACCTCGGCGGGCTCGTAGTCCTGGAGGGTGTCACGGCCCGCGACGAAGCCGGGCAGGTCGTAGAACGGGCCGGTGGCGTGGACGGGCACGCGCTCGTCCCAGTTCGCACGGTTGGCGGTGCGCCAGTCGGGGATGGCGGGGGTCGCGGTCATGTCGGGCAACGCTAGCCAGCGCCCCAGCGGCGGGCAATCGATTTCCGGCAATCGATTTCCGGCGGTCGGACGGCGGTCGGACGGGGGCGGGCAGGGGGCGTACGGGGCCGGCCAGGGCCGACGGTGGACGGGGCGCGGACGGGCGGCAGCCGGCGCGCGGAGGGAGGATTCGTCACGGTCCCGGCGCTCGGGACCTGGTATGTGCGGGTCATGGCCGGGGTTTTCCCTGCTCTTTGTTCCGGATCATGGCGCGCTCTGCGACGATCCGATGATCGTCGCCCCGACGCGGTGGGCGGCGCGTCGCAGGGGAGAGACCGGCATGGCCGTTCGGCCCGAGGACACTGTCGTCCGGGCGAGGTGGGGAGCCAGGTTCGCCTGGGACAAGGAGACCTGGATGGTGGTCTCCGGCGGGGTGCTGGGGGCGATGTTCGCGAGCATGGGGCTCGCGGTGCTGTTCGGCCCGGCGAACGGGTTCGGCGGCGAGAGCCTCGCGTACATGGGGATCATCAGCATCCTCGGGCTGATGCCCTGCGGTGCGGGCTTCGTCTGGGCGCTGATCCACCCGAAGGCCGGGTTCCCCTCGGCCGCGGTCGGGGCGCTGGTGGGGCTCACGATCTTCGTCGGCTTCGCCGGGGACGGCCTCAACGACTCCTGGAAGGCGCCGCTGGACCGGCCCTCCACGGTCCGTGCGGTGGGCAGCTGGACCAGCGGGGACCTCGTGGTGCGGGTCCGTCCGGACCTGGTGGTGGCCTACCGCAGCGCCACCGGGGCCGTCGCCTGGAGCTGGTCCCCGCCCGGGCAGGACACGGTGTGCGCGATGAGCCGGGGCACCGGGCCCGACGGGACGGCCCGCGGCGACGCCCTCGGCCTGATCGGCCACTCGCCGCACGACGGGCCCTGCTCCGCCGTCACCGCGCTCGACCTCGCCGACGGCCGGGAGGGCTGGACCGCCACCGTGGACGCGCCCGCCCGGGACGGGGACGACGCGACGCCGGACGTGGTCGCGGTGGCCGGGCAGCAGGCCCTGCTCCAGGAGAAGGCCGGCTGGCGCGCCGTACGGCTGGCGGACGGCCGGGACGTCTGGCACAGCGCGGCCGATCCCGGCTGCGCCCCGCTGCAGGTCGCGGGCGGCCCCGGGGACGCCGTCACGGTCGCGCAGTGCGGCGACGCCGCTCCCGTGCTGCGCTCGCTGGCCCCGGCGGACGGCCGGGAGCAGCAGCGGATCGCGTTGCCCGCGGCGGGCGGGCTGAAGAACCTCGCGGTGGTGTCGGTCGACCCGCTCGCGGTGTGGGTGGACGCCCAGGCCGAGCGCGGCACCCACGCGGTGCTCAGCTACGACCGGACCGGCCGGCAGCGGGCGGCGATACCGGTCGCCGGGGACGAGTACGACCTGGACGTGATGCTGGGCGGGCTGCACGCCTTCGACGAGTTCACCGCCCGGCCGCTGTTCGGCGGGGCGGTGGTGGGGGACCTGTTCGTCGTGCCGGGGGAGAAGCCCGGCGACATCGGCATCAGCGGCGGCAAGCACCCCAGCCGGACCGCCACCGGCCGGCTGCTGGCGTACTCGCTCACGGACGGCGGCAGGCGCTGGACGGCGGGGCTGGACGACCAGGTGACCGGCCTGGTGGTGGACGGCGGCTCGGTGTGGGCGATGACCCGGGGCCGGGTGACC
>NZ_JBIVVI010000411.1:0-6875 GCF_044757675.1 Kitasatospora sp. NPDC091257 | reverse complement strand
GAAGCCGTCGTTGTAGTCGGTGTGCTCACCGATCAGGTTCACCCGGCCGGGCGCGGCCCACACGCCGCTCGGCCGGGCGCCGTGGACGGCCTCGAGGGCGGACAGGTCGGCCGTTCCTGAGCCGCGACCGAGTCCGCCTCATCATCGAACGGTCCCTCGGGGCTCTCCCCACACCTGGACCTCCCAGCCCTTCTGCCCGAGTCCGCCGACATGGGAGATCAAGTCTGACAGTTATCCAGATGCAAGCCCCGGCGGTGCCGGAGTACTACCGCTGCACGCCGACCGAACGCACGCCCTTCTTCAGGAAGCCGGTGTCGTCCACGATCAGCACGCCACCAGGATCCGACAGGTGCTCGACGACGTACCCGCGCACGTCGTCGAGCACCCCGTCGGCGTCCCAGTCGATCCGGTTCAGCAGCCGCTGGATCCGGTCCGGGGCGCCCTGCCGACGTTGCCGCCGATGGGTTTCCCCGAGCCGCCTCCCGAACCGGACGTGCCCGGTTTCCAGGCATCCGGCTCTCCACAAGCCCTCTCAGGCGACCGCCTCGATCGTGGTCCCGTTGGGCCAGGGCGAGGGGATCTTGGTCCCGCGATACAGGTAGCGGTTGGTCCGCACCTTCGCGGCCTTGAACAAGACCACCTCGCCGTCGGCGGGCCACCATCGGCCCACGCAGTAACGACGGCGCAGGGTCTTCCAGTTGGTCCGGCGATGTTTGCGTCGCAGCCATCCGAAGACCTGTCGCCAGGTGAAGGCCGACAGGTACTGGAAGGTCGCGGACGACACGCCGTGCCGGAAGTACGCCGTCCAGCCCCGCAGTACCGGGTTGAGCCGGTGCAGCACGACCGCCAGCGGTAGGTTCGTGTCCTGTCTGCACAGCGTCTTGACCTTCTCCTTGACGGCCTGGAGGGCCTTCTTGGAAGGGTAGAGATAGACGTGGTACTTCTGGGTCCCGCGTTTGCGGTGACGCTGGAGGCGCCACCCGAGGAAGTCCAGCCCTTCGCCGATATGAGTGATCGCTGTCTTCTCCACCGACAGGCGAAGGCCCATCGGCGCGAGCACCGCCGCCACCTCGGCGCGAATCCCCTCCTCGCGCACTACTTCCTCGCCCACAACAGCGGCGGGCACTTCGGCACGGCCGACGACGAGCGCCGAGAGACCGTGTACTTCCGCCTGCGCGCCGAAGGCCACCGCCAGCGTTGGCGCGAGGCGGTCACCGACCCCTTGCTTACCCCTTGCCTCAAGTCCCGACAACAGCCCCTCAGTCTCCACGCCCGGAGCCGTCGCTGTCAGTCCGTATGGTTCCGGATTCCATGCCCAGCGGCGCGTGGCTACCGTCCGAACCGTCGAAGTTCCGGCGGTCCGGACGGACCGCCATCACGCGCCTTCAGGAGATCACGGTGACCGCGAACCACCCCACCCGCAGGAGCATCCTCAAGTCCGCCGGCGGGCTCGGCGCCGCGCTGGCGCTCGGCGGCGCGAGCGTCCTCGCGACTGCCTCTGCCGCTCGCGCGGCCGACGACGGCTTCGGCCTGCACATCTCCGACCGCAACGAGGGCGACGCCCGGATGTGGTACTACCGCTTCCGGACCGCCGAGATCGGCTGGGACCCGGCCGTCAACGTGTTGCTTCCCGACGACTACCACACCAGCGGCCGCACCTACCCGGTCCTCTACCTGCTGCACGGCGGCCTCCAGGACTTCATCGAGTTCGACCGCCGGGGCGTCCGCGACTGGACCATCGGCAAGCCACTGATCGTCGTGATGCCCGACGGCGGGCAGGCCGGCTGGTACTCCAACCCGGTCAGCACCAACGTCGGCCCCCGCAACTGGGAGTCCTTCCACATCAACCAGCTGATTCCCTGGGTCGACGCCAACTTCCGCACCTTCGCCGAGCCCGAGGGCCGCGCCGTCTCCGGCTTCTCCATGGGCGGCTTCGGCGCCCTGAAGTACGCCGCCAAGTACTGGGGCCACTTCGCCTCGGTCAGCGCCCACTCCGGCCCGGCCAGCCTGCGCCTCCACAGCGGCGCGCTCGCGCACTGGGCCAACGTCTCCTCCGCCGTGCAGGACCTGGCCGGCGGCAGCATCTACGGCATGCCGCTGTGGGACCAGGCCAGGGTGACCGCCGACAACCCGGTCGAGCGCCTGGAGAGCTACCGCAACAAGCGGATCTTCCTGGTCGCCGGCACCAGCCCCGACCCGACCAACCCCTTCGACACCTTCAACGAGACCGAAGTGCTGGCCGGCCAGCGGGAGTTCCGCGCCCTGCTCGACGGCGCCGGCATCCCGTACGAGGCCCACGAGGAGTCGGGCGGCCACTTCATCCGCCCCGACATGATGCAGCGCGACATCGACGGCATCATCGGCCGCCTGCGCAAGGCGTGAGGGGCGTTCCGATGGTCTCCCTCACCTCGTGGTCGGCCCGGGCCGCGGCCGCCCTGCTGCTGCTGCCGCTCACCGTGCCGGCCGCTCCCGCCGCGGCCGCTCCCACCCTGGCCGCCGGGTTCGCGGCGGCCTGCCCGGCCCGCGGTCAGATCTCCCAGCACTACTCCCAGGAGCACAACGGCATCGACATCGCCAACGACTACGGCACCCCGATCTACGCGGCCGGCGACGGCAGGGTCGTCCTCTCCGGCACGACGCCCGACTACGGCCAGTGGATCCGCATCCTGCACCCGGACGGGACCATCACCGAGTACGGGCACATGCAGCGGCGGGACGTCTTCGAGGGCGACGACGTGACGGCCGGCCAGCAGATCGCGCTGATGGGCAGCGAGGGCAACTCCACGGGCCCGCACCTGCACCTGCGGGTCTGGGCCGACCCGAACGCGTCCATGCGCACGGACCCGGAGCCCTATCTCGCGGAGCGCGGCGTCACCGTGCCCTGTGTCCCCGGAAGCGGCCCCCGCCCCGCGCCGCTGGTGTATCCGGCGGAGTCCGGCCGGGTGGTGTCGGCCCGGTCCGCGGACGGGCGGCTGGAGGTCTTCGCGGCCGGCCGGAACGGCGTCTCGCACGCCTGGCAGACCGCGATCAACGGCGGCTGGTCGGAGTGGGAGGACCTCGGCGGCCCCGGCGGCGCGGAACTCGCCATCGGTCCCAACGCGGACGGCCGACTGGAGGTGTTCGCCATCAACGGCTCCACCCTCCAGCACCGCTACCAGCTCCAGCCCTCCGGCGCCTGGTCCGGCTGGGAGGACTTCGGCACCGGAGGCCACGACATCGCGGTCGGCACGAACCAGGACGGCCGGTTCGAAGTCTTCGCCTCCGGCCAGGTCGGCGTCTTCCACCGCTACCAGACCGCACCCAACAGCGGCTGGTCCGGCTGGGAGGCCACCGGCGGAGGCCCCGCCAACAGCGAGATCGAACTCGGCAAGGCCCCCGACGGCCGACTGGAGGTCTTCGCCCTCAACGGCACCACCTTCCAGCACCAGTGGCAGACCGCCGTCAACGGCACCTGGTCCGCCTGGGACGACTTCGGCACCGGCGGCCACGACCTCACCGTCAGCCACAACCAGGACGGCCGCCTGGAGGTCTTCGCCTCCGGGCCCGCCGGCGTCTACCACAGGTACCAGACCGACCCCACCAGTTGGTCCGGCTGGGAAGCCACCGGCGGCCCCGCCGACTCCCGGCTGACCAGTGGACGTTCGCCGGACGGCCGGGTGGAGGTGTTCGCCATCAACGGCAGTACGGCGCAGCACATCTGGCAGACCGGCCTGAACGCCCCGTACGGCCAGTGGGACACCTTCGGTACCGGCGGCACCGAGATCGGCGCGGCGAACAACGCCGACGGCCGGATCGAGGTGTTCGGCTCCAACACCGACGGGGTCCACCACAAGTGGCAGACCGGCTTCTCCACCTGGTCCGAATGGGCCTGGCTGAACACCACCCACGGACCCGCCACCGGCTGACCACGCCGGTAACCCCCCTGGAGCACAGCGATGCACCCGATCAGCAGGCGCGGCCTGCTGCGGGCGGCCGGAGCGGGAGCACTCGTGCTCCCGCTCTCGGGCCGTACCGCCTCAGCGGCATCGGCCGAACCGCCCCACCTGTGGGTCGGCGCCGGCCCGTTCGCCCACGTCCACGACCCCTCCACCGCGCGCCGCCGCTACCTCAACGACCACACCGTGGTCCAGGCCGACGGGCGCTGGCACCTGTTCAGCATCGTTGGTGACAGTGCGCCACCCGGGCAGGCGCCCGACAGTTCGGCCGAGGTCTCGCTCGCGCACGCCTCGGCGCCCTCCCCGTCCGGGCCGTGGAGCAGCCACCCGGACGCGCTGACCGTCGACCCCTCGTACTTCGGCGAGGAGCACCTGTGGGCCCCGCACGTCGTCGAGTCGGGCGGCGTCCACTGGATGTTCTACGCAGCGGGCGGGCGCGCCGGGGCGGCGATCAACGCCGTGACCTCCACCGACCTGTCCACCTGGACCAGGCTGCCGTCCGGGCCGCTGTTCCGCGGGGCCGCCGCCCGCGATCCGATGGTGCTGCGGATCGGCGGCCAGTGGGTGATGTACTACACCGAGCTGTCCGCCCCCGGCGGGCACCACCAGGTCTGCTACCGGCGCTCCACCGAGCTGCTGACCTGGAGCGAGCCCGGCGTGGCCTTCGCCGACGCGGCCACCGCCGCGGACGGCGTCTCGATCACCGAGTCGCCCTTCGTGGTGGCCCGGGACGGCTGGTACTACCTGTTCCTCGGACCGCGCAACGGCTACGAGGGCACCGACGTCCTCGCCTCCCGCGACCCGTTCCGCTTCTCCCTCGACGGCCGCTCCGGCCATGTGCCGGGCCACGCCGTGGAGGTGGTCACCGACGGGCAGCAGTGGTGGGCGAGCGCCGCCGGCTGGTTCCGCCGAGGCCTGTACCTGGCGCCGCTGGACTGGCGGTCCACCCCGCCGCCCTGGCAGAGCCCGGACAACCCGGTCGCCGCCCCGGACGTCCAGGGCCGGCTGAACGTGTTCGCCCTCGACGCGGCCGACCGGTCGATGCTGCGCCGTGTCCAGACCGACCCGGACTCCGACACCTGGTCGGACTGGGAGGTGTTCGGGACGCCCGCCGGCGCGGTGCCCGTGCTGGGCCGCAACGCCGACGGCCGGCTGGAGGTGTTCTCGCTCGCCCCCGACGGCGCCGACCTGCACCACCGCGTCCAGCGGACGGACGGCGACTGGTCGGACTGGGAGGTCTTCGGCGGCCCGGCCGGCGCCGCCCCCGCCGTCGCCCGGAACGCCGACGGCCGGCTGGAGGTCTTCGCCCTCGCCCCCGGCGGCGCACTGATCGCCCGCCGCCGCCAGGCCTCGCCCGGCTCGACCGGCTGGGACGACTGGGACGCGGGCTTCAGCGGTCCGGTGGGCGCTCCGCCGGTCGTCGCCGCCAACGCCGACGGCCGGCTGGAGGTGTTCGTGCTCGCGCCCGGCGGCGCGGCGCTGCTGCACCGCTGGCAGACCTCGGCCGGCGGCGCCTGGTCCGCATGGGAACGCTTCGGGACGCCCGCCGGGGCCGCGCCGCGGGTGGCCCGCGACGGCACCGGGCGGCTGAACGTCACCGCGATCGCCCCCTCCGGCACGGCCGCCTTCCAGCGCCGCCAGTCGGTGCCCAGCGGCGGCTGGGACGCCTGGCAGCCACTGCTCGGCTGGTCCACGGCGGCGCCACTGACGATCGCCGGCGCGGACGGCCGGTTGGAGGCCTTCTCCCTCTCCCCCGGCGGCGAACGGCTGGCCCACCGCTGGCAGTCGGCGCCTGCAGGAGCCTGGGAGCCTACGGGCGTGTTCGGCGAGGACTTCGGCGAGCCCGGCCTGGTGCTCGCCGCGCCGCCCTCGGCCGCGGCCGACTCCACCGGAAGGCTGCACGTCTTCGCGGTGACCGAGGACGGCCGGCTGCGCACCCGCGTTCAGGACCGTCCCGGCGGCGGCTGGCGACCGTGGGCCGCCTTCGGCGACCGCCCGATGGCACCGCTGCGTCCAGGGGCGCCGATGCTCTGACCGAACACCCGTGCACTCCGCTTCCACCTTGTCAAGTAGCCTGCCGCTCCGGTTTATTGTCGTACGCGAAGAGGTACCGTTCGTCCGTCCGGCAAGAGTCGGCGCGCGAGACGGGACGGTGCGCGGGACGGAGGAGCGGTGCGCGGGATTGTCGTCCACCTGCCGGCGGGGAACGGCGGCGACACGGTGACCTTACGACTCGGTCCGGGAGAGCGGGCGCGCTTCGGCCGCGGATCCGCTCACAGGCCGGTGGAACTGCGCCTCGGCGACGAGTCGGTCTCCCGGCTGGCCGGTGAGATCCACGCGACCGACGACCACTGGCAGTTGAGCAACCTCAGCAACTCCCACGCCTACCTGGTGGAGAACCCGGAGGGCGCCGGCGAGTACCTGCGGGTGCCGCCACGGCGGGTCGGCGCACCGATCCCCTTCGAGTTCTCCCGGGTGGTGCTGCCCTCCCGGCGGGAAACCCCGCTGTCCTTCCAGGTGTTCGCGCCCGACCACGTCTACCTGGACCTGGACGCCCGCGGTGGCTCCTGGGAGAGCCGCACCATGACGGCGTACTCGCTGGACGAGACCGCCACGTACTTCCTGGTCCTGGTCGCGCTCTGCGAACCATGGCTGCGCGACCACTCCCCCGCCACCGTGCCCACCACCCCGCAGGTGGTCGCTCGGTTGCACGGCCACCCCTCCTGCGCCCGTCTCACCGCCCGCGCGGTCAGCTCGCACCTCGACTATCTCGCCGCCGAGAAGCTCCGCATCGACCTGCCCGACGGCGACCGCGCGGACCGCCGCAGCGGCAAACGCGAGGCCGTGGTGGGGCTCGCCCTGAAGTTCGGCATCGTCCGCGAGGAGCACCTCGTGCTCCTGCCGGACCCCGGGCCCGGCCGGTCCGGACGGTAGGGAGGG
>NZ_JBIVVI010000410.1:0-6883 GCF_044757675.1 Kitasatospora sp. NPDC091257 | reverse complement strand
GTCAGCTCCACGACCGCCCCCGGGGTCCGGCTCCGGGCCGCCGCCAGCAGCGCCCGGCCCTCACCGCTGCACAGGTCCAGCCATCCCGGCGTCGCACCCCCGCGCTCCGCCAGCCAGGCGAGCGGGTCGAAACCGAGCTCGCGGGCGTAGCTGTTCACCCCGGTGAGCCCGCGCTCGCGGTTCATCGTGCTGTTGGCCACCACCGGGGAGGCGGTGAGCTCACTGTCGTCGATCAGTCGGACCATCGGCCGACCCTACCGGCGAGGGGCGCGACGGCCGACCGCACGCGGAGGACGGGCCCCGCAAGGGCCTGCCAGGGCCCGCAGCGGCCCGTAACGGGCCGTTAACGGCCCGCGAACGCACCGGAACCGGCCGGAGCGGCCACCCCGTCCAGGGCGGCCGCTCCGGCCGGTCGGCAAGGCTCCGCCGGGTGGCTCCCCGCCGGGCGGCCTCCCGTCGAAGGGTCAGACCGTCAGCGTCTGGCCCGGGAAGATCAGGTCCGGGTCGCCACCGATGGTGCGCACGTTCTTCCGGTAGAGGCTGTCCGTGTCGGTTCCGAACGTGGCCGCGATCTCGCTCAGGGTGTCACCGCTCCTGACGGTGTAGCCGCCCGCGGCGGTGTTCTTCGGCGCGACCGGCGCGGACTGCGCGGGCTTGGCCGAGGGCTGCCCCTGGGGCGCCTGCTGCGCGGCGGCGGCCTTGGGGGCGGCGGGCTTGGCGGGCTTGGCCGCGGGCGCGGCGGCGGGCTTGGCGGGCTTGGCCGCCTTCGCGGCCGGCTTGGCCTCCGCGCCGCCCGAGGTATCGACGGCGGCCGGGGCGCCGCCCCTGCCCAGGCCCGCCTTCTGCGAGCAGACGGGCCAGGCGCCCGGGCCCTGCGAGGCGAGGACCTTCTCCGCGACGGCGATCTGCTGCGCCCTGCTCGCCTTGTTGGCCTGGGAGGCGTACGCGGTCCCGCCGTACGCGGCCCAGGTGGACGGGGAGAACTGCAGTCCGCCGTGGAAGCCGTTGCCGGTGCTGATGCTCCAGTTCCCGCCGCTCTCGCACTGGGCGACGGCGTCCCAGGTGGAGGCGGTAGCGGCGGAGGCCGAGGTGGCCGTGACGAGGCCGGCCACCGGCAGGGCCGCGACGGCGGCGCCCGCGACGATCGCCATCCGAACGCGGTGGCGCTTGGGGGTGGCGGTGGTGTCGGTGGCAGCGGCGGTCTCGTGACGGGGATTCATACAGGTCCTCTCGACAAGTCCCGGGTGGGCATGCGGAACCAGGCCCGGGACATGGGCCGGCAGTTTTTCGCTCACCTCACTCGACGGGCGGCCGGACACGTGTCGGACGTGCCGTGCCGCCCCGGTCACCTCCGCACGCCGACGGCCTGTTGGAGCCGGCCTCGTCGGCGGGCACCGCCCTCGCGCCGCTGGTCAGTCGGCGGGCAGTGCGTCGGGGTGGACCCGGGTGGCGCTCGTTGCGCCGCCAATGAAGCTAGGGGGCATCACCCGGACGCAGCAAGCAATTCTTGGACGTCGCAGGTCAGTTGACTGTTACCGGCGGTATTGATCAAGAAGTTGCGCCTGATTTGAATACTTTTGACCGAATTTTCAAGATCGAATGATCGAAATCCGTGCCCTCGCTCACACCTATCCCTCCGAGAAAGCTCACACGCCATCCACACGGAGGAATCGTCGGCTGACGCACCGTCACCATCCGGTCCGGAGTTCCCGGTTCCGCGCCGCCGCCGAGTGGCATCCGTCACGCCCGACACGCACCGCGATCGAAAAGGGACTCTCAGTGACGGCCGTCGAGCTCCGCGTCCCGGGCCAACAACGCCGCCTGGACCCGGTTCTCGCAGCCCAGCTTGGCCAGGATCCGGCTGACGTAGGTCTTCACCGTCGCCTCGCTCATGTGGATCCGCGCCCCCGCGTCGGCATTGGACAGACCCTCTCCGAGCAGCGCCAGCACCTCCAGCTCGCGCGGGGTGAGCACCTCCAGCCGGCGCCGCGCCGCCACCGCGCGGGCGGCCAGCGAGGCACTGCGGCCGGAGGCCAGCGAGTCGACGATGTGCCGGGTGGCGGCCGGCGAGAGGAAGGCGTTGCCGCCCGCCGCCGCCCGGACGGCCTGGATCAGCTCGTTCGGCGCGGTGTCCTTGAGCAGGAAGCCGGCACCACCCTCGGTCACGGCGCGCAGGACGTTCTCGCGCTCTCCGAAGGTGGTGAGGATCAGGGCCCGCGCGCCGGGGGCGACCCTCGCCAGCTCCCCGAGCGCCGTCAGCCCGTCCATCACCGGCATCTGAATGTCCAGCAGCACCACGTCCACCCGGTGCGCCCGCGCGAGCTCCAACGCCTCGCGCCCGTCGGCGGCCTCCGCGACCACCTCGATGTCGGCGGCGGAGCCGAGGATCATCCTGATCCCGGCCCGGATCAGCGGCTCGTCGTCGGCGACGAGGACTCGGATCACGCTGGTCATTCCCCTCGAACAGTGCTTCGGCTGCGGCACCATCCTCACATCCCGGCGGGACCGCTCCGAACCACCCCGATCCGGACCACCGTGCTCCGAAACCGGCCCGGCCCACCCCGCCGGGGCACCCGCCCGCGCACGGGGGCACTCAGCCCCTGGCGACGTACTCCTGCTTCTCCACCAACGCCCCGTCCCGGAAGCAGAATCGCGCCACGTGCTCCTCGTTCCAGCCGGCGCCGGGCGCACCGTTCAGGACGAACCAGCGGCAGTGCGCGCCCGCCGGCACCTCGGGCCCCGTCCCCTTATAGGTGTCGGTGAAGAAGTTGTTGCCGCGCGGCAGCGTCTGCAGCACCTCGGCCTCGGCGGTGCCGACCCTGATCTGGTCGTACATCGGCTTCTGCACGGTCGCGTCGTTGGTGCCCCGGACGAAGGCGATCACGCCCCAGACCACCAGGCCGAGCACGATCAGCGCGACCGCGACCACCCCGAGCGCGCAGCCCATCGCCGGGCTGCGCCGCCCGCGCTCCGGCTCCTCGACGGGCGGCGGGCCGTCCAGCATCCAGTCCTCGGCCCCGCCCGTCGCCGCCGCCGCGTCCTGTTCCGCTCCCTCGTACGGGAGCACGGCCGCCAACCGGAAGCCCTGCTCCGGCGTGGGCCCGGCGTGCACCATGCCGCCGACCAGCCTCGCGCGCTCCCGCAGGCCGGTCAGCCCCTGACCGCCGCTGACCGCCGCGCCCCCGCCGCCGCGTGCGCCCACGAGCTCCGGCGCGCGGGTGTTGCTCACCTCCACCACCAGCGCGTCCGGCTCGTACCGCAGCGCGACGGCGATCGGCGCGCCCGGGGCGTGCTTGTGCGCGTTGGTGAGCGCCTCCTGCACGATCCGGTACGCCGCGTGGTCGACGGCCGCCGACAACGGACGCCGCCCGCCCTCCAGGGTGAGGTCGACCTCCGCCCCGGCCGCCCGGGAGGACTCCACCAGGCCGCCGATCCCGTCCACCCCGCCCCGGGCCGGCGGGCCGGCGGCGGCCGTCCCGGCGGTGGGCGGCAGCGCCGTCGACTCGTCGTGCAGCACCCCGACCACCTCGCGCAGCTCGCGCATCGCCGCGACCGCCGCCTGCCGCAGCACCCCGACCGCCTCGCGCTGCCGGTCGGTGAGCGTCCGGTCCACCTCCAGCGCACCGGAGTGCACCGAGATCAGCGCCAGCTGGTGGCCCAGGCTGTCGTGCATGTCCTGGGCGATCCGGTGCCGCTCGCGCAGCCGCGCCTGGTGCACCACCATGACCCGCTCGCGCAGCAGCTGCTCGTTGCGCTCGCGCAGCGCGTCCAGCAGGGCGCGGCGCTGCGCCCGGTAGCGGCCGTAGAGCGCCGGCAGCACGGCGATCACGAGGAAGAAGCCGAGCGACAGCGACAGCACCAGCTTCGGCGAGAGCGAGGCGACGTCCTTCACCGCACCCGTCACCGTGAACAGCACCCAGCCCACGACGAAGGCGCCGACCAGCGACCAGACCCGGCGGATCCGCGCGCCGGCCGTCCAGCCCGCGCACACCAGCAGCGGCATCGGTCCGATCGACCAGCCGGCCAGGGCCGCGGCGGCGAGCAGCACGGTGGCCGGCAGACCCTTGCGCAGCACCCACAGCACCGCGACGGCGAGGCCGAGGGGCAGTGCCAGGCCGGTGTTGGCGAGCAGCTCCAACAGCGCGGCGAACCCGCCCATCAGCAGGGCGGCCACCGCCTCGCCCACCACCCGCCGGGGCCGCCAGGGCCCTGGCAGCGCCGTCCGTACCACCGTGTTCCAGGCCCGCGCGATCGCTTCCACGCGTCGAGGCTATCGGTCCGGCCGGGGCGCCCGCCGTCCTCCTTCGTCGCGGCCCCCGCCGACGAAAGTCGCCTGGTCGGCCCGGCGGACCGCCCGCCGGACCACCCGCCCGCCGGCCGCTCAGCCGAAGGCCGTGAGCAGCAGCGCCACGTCGTCCACCCGGCGGGTCGACCCGACCTCGCGCAGCAGCCGCTCGGCCGCCTGCTCCAGCCCCTCCCCCGCCGCGGCCCGGGCCAGCGCCGCCCGCAGCCGGTCCACGCCCCGGTCGATCGCCACCGCGGGGTCCTCGACCAGTCCGTCGGTGTAGAGGGCGAGCACCGCCCCGCTGCCCAGCCGCAGGTCGCTGACCGGGTATTCGGCCAGGTCGTCCACCCCGAGCAGCGGACCGCCCGGGACGTACAGCGCCTCGGCCCGCCCGCCGGGGTGACGCAGCACCGGCGGGAGGTGTCCGGCCCGGGCGATCCGGGCGAGTCCGACGGCCGGGGTCAGCCGGACCAGGCAGCAGCTGGCGAGCAGCCCGGGGTCGAGGTCGAGCAGCAGCCGGTTGGTGCGGGCGAGCACCGCGTCGGGCGGGTCGCCGCCGGAGGCGAAGGCGCGCACGGCGCTGCGCAGCTGCCCCATCGTGGCGGCCGCGCCGACGCTGTGGCCCTCGACGTCGCCGATCACCAGGGTGACGTCCCCGCCGGTGACGATCGCGTCGTACCAGTCGCCGCCGATCTCCATGCCCTGGGTGCCGGGCAGGTAGCGGGCGGTGATCCGGATGCCGGGCACCTCGGGCAGCCGGTGCGGGAGCAGTGCCTGCTGCAGGCCGCGGGCCAGCACGAACTCGGCGTCGTACAGCCGGGCGCGCTCCAGGGCCTGGGCGATGAAGCCGCCGAGCGCGGTGAGCAGGCCACGCTCCTCCACGGTGAACGGGCGCGGCCGGTCGAAGCCGATGATGCAGGTGCCGACCGGACGGCCGGAGGCGATCAGCGGCAGGAAGGCCCAGGCGCCCATCTCGTCCAGGGCCAGGCCGGGGTAGGTGGCGGCGAGTTCGCGCACCGACTCGAAGAAGACCGGGGTGCCGGTGCTGAGCGTCTCCGCGCCGGGCACCCGGGCGTCGATCGGGGTGCCCTCGAAGGCCTCCAGGAAGCCGTCGGGGTAGCCGGCCTGGGAGAGCAGGTGCAGCTGCTGGTCGCGCACCGCGTAGATGGCGAGCTCCTGGCCGCCGAAGGACGGCAGGACCTCCTCGGCCACCGCCCGGCAGACGTCCCGCACGGTGACCGCCTCGGTGAGGGCGCTGGCCAGCTGGAGCAGGTGGTGGGTGCCGCCGACCCCGGTGCGGCCGGCGGGCGGCGGGGTGGCGGGCGGTTCGGCGGCGCCCGGCGGCGGCTCGGCCGCGACCACCCGGGCGGTGACGCCGTGCGGGTCCGGGTAGAGCGAGAAGGCGAGCCAGCCGTCCGGCGGGCGGGCGGCCAGGAAGGCGGTGGGCCGCTGGGAGAACAGGGCGGCGCGGTAGCGGTTCTCGTAGACCGGGTCGGCGAGCCAGGGCAGCACGTCCCAGGGGTGGCGGCCGAGCAGGTCCTCGCGGCGGGCCCGGAGCAGCGGTTCGGTGGCGCGGTTGGCGTAGCCGATCCGGCCGTCGGGGTCGAGCGAGAGCACGCCCTCCTGCAGCCGCTCGACGGCGGCCGCGGCGGCGGTCAGGTCGCGCACGTCCAGCACCGCGCCGATCAGGTGGGTCCGGCCGTCGGAGATCGCCACGGGCACCCGGGCCCACAGCTCCACCGGGTACGGCAGGCCCTCCGGCCCGAGCACCCGGACCCGGGCGGCCAGCACCTCGCCGCGCTCCAGCGCGACGCGGGCGGCGGCCCGGAACGCCGGCAGGTCACCGGGGGCGACCCGGCGGTTCAGCGCGGCCACCGTGCCGTCGAACTCGCCCGGCCCGAAACCGAAGATCTCCCGGAACTGCTCGTCGGCGGCGAGCGCCCCGGTGGCCACGTCCCAGTCGAACAGCCCGACCCGGGTGGTCGGTACCGACGACGGCGGCGGCAGCTCCACCACGGCCACCTCGCCGCCCGGCTCCACCGACTGCCCGGTCCCGGCCAGCTCGGCCAGCTGCTCGCCCAGTCGGGCGGCCGCTTCGGCCAGCTGCCGGGCGGCCGGCTCCGGAAGCCCGTCGTCCGAGGTGGGCCACAGCCCGCTCAGCACGCCGAAGCGCTCCTCGCCGTGCGCCACCGGCACGCAGACGGAGGCGACGTCGTACGGCAGGCCGACCGCGAGCTGCGGGAAGCGCCGCATGGTGTCCTCGGTGTCGGTCAGGGTGATCACGTGCCCGGTCCGGAAGCAGACCGCGACCGGCAGCGGGCCGGCGGCGGCCACCCGCCGGAACGGGCTCATCACCGCCAGCGGCACGCCCGCGATCGTGCGCAGCACCAGCGAGCGGCGGTCCCGCGAGCGCAGGTACACCATCACTCCGTACACCCCGGTCGTCCCCAGCGCCCGGCGCACCGCCTCGGCGAGGAGCTCGTCCCGCCGCTGGTCCGTCTGCGGGGCCGGGTCCCGGACGGACGGCGGGAACGCCCGGTCCGCCTCCGCGCCGGCCCCGGGCTCCGGCGGCCGGTCCGGACCGGGCCGCGTACCAGG
>NZ_JBIVVI010000409.1:0-6885 GCF_044757675.1 Kitasatospora sp. NPDC091257 | reverse complement strand
GGCGGCTTCGGCCTTGGGGCGCCACACCGTCGCCAGGCGGGCCGGGGTCATCGACGTCAGGATGCCGTCGTCGAGCACTCGGACACCAGCCTGCCCGGCTACCTGTTCCTCGTCGACGACTCCGGCGCCCGGCGCCCCACCGTCCTGTTCACCAGCGGCTTCGACTCCACGCTGGAGGAGGCGTACTTCGCCGTCGCCGCGGCCGCGCTGCGCCGCGGCTACAACGTCCTCGCCTACGACGGTCCGGGCCAGGGCGCGGCGCTGCGCGAGCAGCGGCTCGCCTTCCGCCCGGACTGGGAGGCCGTGGTGACCCCGGTGGTCGACTACGCGCTGACCCGCCCCGAGATCGCCGCCGACGGGCTGGTCCTGTTCGGCTACAGCCTCGGCGGCTACCTGGCCGCACGCGCCGCCGCCCACGAACACCGCCCGGCCGCCCTGGTGCTGGACGACGGCCTGTACAGCTTCGGGGAGGCCCACGACCGGTTCATGCCGCCGTTCCTGCGCGAGTGGATCGAGGCCGGCCGGGACGACCTCGTGGAGCCGGTCATGGCTCTGCTCATGCAGGCGAGCACCCAGTTGCGCTGGGCCCTGCGCAACGGGGTGTGGACGTTCGGCGCCGCATCGGTGGCGGACTACATCCGCCGCACCGCCGACTACACCCTCGACGGCGTCGCCCAGCTCATCGACTGCCCCACCCTCGTCCTGGACGCCGAGAACGACCAGTTCTTCCGCGGCCAGCCCCAGCGGGTCCAGGCCGCGCTGACCTGCCCCCACACGCTCGTCACCCTGACCGAGGCCGAGGGCGCGGGCGCACACTGCCACATGGGCGCCATGTTCCGCTTCCACCAGACGGTCTTCGACTGGCTGGACACCACCCTGGCGCGGGCAGCCGGGCCCGCGAGCTGACGGGCGCGCCCACCGGCCGACCACTCCACGCCGACCCGGCCCGCCCCGCCCCGCGCCGACCAACCGACCGACCGACCGACCGACCCGACCACGCCCGCGGGACACCCCCGCGGATGCGCCTCCGGCCGGGTCCGTCCCCTGCGCGAACCCGACCGGCCGCCCGTGCGGCGCGTACGGGACGGGCGCGTCGACCAGGCCTGCGGCCGGATACGGGTGCGTCTGTCCTGTGCGTGGAGATCGATCGTAGGCAGCCGGGCCTTACCGATCGCTTACCGATCCCCGGCCGCTCGCCATCGCCACCACGCGCCACCCCGCGCCGCCTACCGGATGTCGCTCAGCTCCCGCGCCTCCTCCAGCACCCGCGCGGCCGACTCCGGCAGCCCGGCCGCCTGGTACGCCCGGCCGAGCGCGCGCAGCGCCTCCGCCAGGAAGGAGCGCCAGCCGCGGGCCCGCCACACCAGCACCGACTCCTCCAGATGCGCGACCGCCGAGGCGTGGTCCCCCGCCGCCAGGTCCAGTTCCCCCAGGATGCCGAGGGCCTGGGCGAGGTGGTGCCCCAGGTCGAACCGGCGGGCGATGGCCAGTGCGGCCTCCGCCGTCTCCCGGGCGCGCCCGTCGCCGGTGGCCGCGTACAGCATGGCCAGGTAGAGCAGCGAGAACGCCTCCACGTAGCGGTCCTTGAGGCAGCGGGCCATGGCGAGCGAGTGGAGGAGCAGCTCGCCGGCCCGCTCCACCTGGCCGGCCCGGCCGTGGGCGGCTCCGAGGAACTGGATGGCGGTCGCCTCGAAGCGGGTGTTGCCGATCAGCCGGGCCAGCCGCAGCGTCTCGGTGAGGTGCTCGATCGTGCGGTCGAGGTCCGTCTCCCCGTGGGCGATGGCGATGATCTGGTGCGCCCGGGCCTCGCCGCCCGGGTGGTCGTGGGCGGTGGCGAGGTCCAGGGCGCGGTGGCCGGCCTCCAGGGCCTCCTGTTCGCGGCCCTGGGCCACCAGGCTCCAGGCCGTCAGGACGAGGGCGTCGGCGGTCCCGCGTTCCTCCCCGACCTGCTCGAACAACCCCTGCAGGTGCCGGGCGCGGGCCTCCAGCGCGACCATCGTCTCGGTGCCGTCCTTCAGGTCGACGGTCGTCCCGGAGCCGTCGGCCGGGGTGGTCCAGGTCGTCACCTCGATCAGGCCGCGGGTGAGCACGGCCGTGCCCAGGGCGTCGTCGGCGGTCCGGCAGGCCTGGAGGACCGTCAGGTGGGTGGTGCGCCAGTCGTCGTACAGGCCCCGCACGTCGCAGTACTTCTCCTGGCAGGCGGCGAGGTCCCACGCCACCGGCACCATGCGCAGCGCGGCGGCCTGCCGGGCGCTCGCGTTCAGGGCCGGCTGCTCGGCGTCGAACCAGGCCATCGGGTCGTCCAGCAGTGCCGCCGCGACACCGGACGGCATCGGGTGGCGGGGTGCGGTGCCGTGGATCGGCGCGAAGCACGGCCCGGGCACCTGGTCGGCCGCCTGCTCGGCCAGCCAGAGCCAGGCGCCGAAGGCCCGTTCGAGCGCGGCGGTACGCGCGGCCGGTTCGTCCGCGGCCTCGGCGTGCTCGCGCGCGTACAGCCGGACGAGGTCGTGGAAGCGGTAGCGCAGATGCGGCTCCGTGCCGGTCTCCTGCAGGAGTTGGGCGTCGATCAGCTCCTCCAGCTGCCGCTCGGCCTGCTCCGGCGGGATGCCGGCCATCGCCGCCGCGGCCCACGGCGCGAAGTCGGGCGCGTCGAGCAGTCCGAGCAGCCGGAACGTGCGGCGGGTCGGCTCCGACAGCCGGGCGTAGCCGACGGCGAAGCCCGCCCGTACGGCCAGGTTCCCCGCGGCCAGCTCGTCGAGCCGTCGCCGTTCGTCGCGCAGCAGGTGGGCGAGCCGGGCCAGGGTCCGGCGCGGCCGGGCGGCGAGGCGGGCCCCGGCGATGCGGACCGCCAGCGGCATGCCGCCGCACAGCTCGACGATCTGGGCGGCGGCCACCGGTTCGGCGGCGACCCGCTCGTCCCCGAGGATGCGGCGCAGCAGCGTCCGGGCGTGGGGGGCGTCGAGTTCGTGGAGGTCGACGAGCCGGGAGCCGGGCAGGGCGGTGAGCGCGGCGCGGCTGGTGACGAGGACGGCCGGTCGGGCACCGGGCCGGTTGCCGGACCCGTCGCCCGGCCGGCCGTCCGCAGCCGCCGGTGTGCCCGGGAGCAGCGGGACGATCTGCTGCTCCCCCGCGGCGTTGTCGAGGAGGACGAGCGTGCGGCGGCCTGCGAGCAGGGTGCGGTACAGCGCGGAACGCTCCTCCAGGGAGGCCGGGACCTCCCGGGGGTCGGCGCCGAGGGCGCGCAGGAAGGCGGCCAGGACGCCGGCCGGGTCGGCGGGCGTCTCGTCGGCCCCGCGCAGGTCCGCGTAGAGCCTGCCGTCCGGGTAGTCGACGGCGGCGAGGTGGGCGGTGTGGACGGCCAGCGCGGTCTTGCCGATGCCGCCCATGCCCGCGATCACCGGCACCCGGCCGGCCGCCAGGGCGTCCAGCACGATCCTCACCTGCTCGTCGCGTCCGGTGAAGTCCGGGACGTCCCGGGGGAGTTGGGATGGCACGCGGGCGGGCCCGGGGTCCGGCCGGGCGCCCTCCCGGTCCTGCGCCAGCAGCGCCAGGAAGACGTTCCGCACCTGCTCGCCCGGCTCGATCCCGAGCTCCTCGGACAGCCGCCGGCGCAGTGCCTGGAAGCGGCGCAGCGCCTCGGCCGCCCGGCCGTCCGCCGCCAGCAGCTCCAGCAGGGCGGCCTGCAGGGGCTCGTCGAACGGGTACTCCTCGGCGAGCGCCGTCAGGGCGGGGACGGCGGTCCGGGACGCTCCGGCGGCCGTCGCGGCCCGGGCCAGCGCCAGGGCGGTGGCACGCACTTCGTGCTCCACGGTCGTGACCAGCGGGTCCTCGCGGTTCACCCGTTCCAGCCCGGCCAGCACCGGGCCGCGCCGCAGGCCGATCGCCCCGGCCGGGTCCCCGTCGGCGGCGAGCCTGCGGAACCGTCCGAGGTCCACCGCGTCCGGCCCGGTCACCAGCCGGTAGCCCTGCCCGTCGGACTCCAGCGCCACCGCCTCGTCCCCGAACCGCCCGAGCCAGGTGCGCAGCCGCGACATCCCGGTGTGCACCGCGCCCCGGCCGACCCGGTCCGACTGCTCCGCCCACACGAGGTCCAGCAGCCGCCCCACGGGCAGCCGTTCCCCCTCCGCGAGCAACAGGGCCCCCAGCAGCCCCCGCAGCACGGTGGCCCGCGGCAGCGCCTGCGGCACGGCGTCCACATCGACCGTCAGGGGCCCCAGCAGCCCGAACGTCATCTTCATCCGCTTCAGTCCCTCAATGCTCACGACCGCACCGAGGCCCGCCCCGCCGCCCGATCGGGTGGCGCCCACCGACCTCGGCACGACCCTGACACTAGTCCGGGCACTGATCAACAGCGGCCACCGGCCCTGCGGTCCGCCGCCCGGCACCGCACCTCGGCGGTACCGCACCTCGGCGGTACCGCAGCTCGTCAGTACCGCAGCTCGTCAGTACCGCAGCTCGTCAGTACCGCACCTCGTCAGTACCGCACCTCGACGGTCGCTCCGGCGGCTCCCAGCTCGGCCGCCACGGCCTCGGCGAGGTCCGACGTCACGTCGTCGAGGACAACCGCGGGCAGCCGACCGAGCAGGGCCTTGCCGTGCCACAGGCTGAGCCCGGTCCGACGCCTGACGGCCTTCGCGACCTCCAGCACGCGCGGCCCCGCATCGGTCACCACGACGCGGATGGGCCCCCCGTCACAGACCAACTCGACGTACCCGTCCGCCGCCACCGCTCCCCCGCCCCCAGCCGTTGTCCGGAGAATGGACACTGCCGCGACGCCCGGTCGACCGGAATTCGCCCGGTCCGCGGGCCGGCCCGACCGGACGTCGGCTGCGGGGACCGTACAGCACGGTCCCCGCGGCGGCCCGGCCTACTGCCCGGTGGCCGTCTTCATGTAGGCGGTCCAGATCCGGGCCGGCACGGTGGCGTCGGAGGTGTCCGGGGTGGCGCCGCCCAGGCCTTCGAGGGAGAGGAGCTTCATGTCCTTCAGGTCCGCGCGGAACACGGTGACCGCCGTCGACAGCTGCCCGTTGTAGCCGACGAACCAGCCCGCCGTGCGGTCCGCGGTGGTGCCGGGTTTGGCGGCCAGGTTCGGGCCGGCCTCCGCCGCCGGCTTGGCGGCCCCGTCGCGGACGGAGCCCTTGAGTGCCGCGTCCACCTCGCCCGCGACCGCCGGGGTGAGTGCCTGGGTGACGGCGGGCAGGCGCAGGGGGAGCTGGACGCCGTTGCGGGAGATCCTGAGCACCGAGTACGGGTCGGTGTGGGAGCCGCCGGCCGCGAAGGCGGCGTACGCGTCGGCGGTGCGCAGGGCACTGGGGGTGGAGTTGCCGACGCCGAGGGCCGGTACGAGTTCACCGAGGCTGTTGGGGAGCAGGCCGAGGTCGGTGGCGGTCTTCTGCACCTTGTCCAGGCCGACGTCCATGCCGAGCTGCATCAGCGGCCCGTTGACGGACTGTTCGACCGCGTTCCGCAGGGTGACGCTGCCCCAGTTCCGCTTGCCGTCGTTGGCGGTCTTGACGATCTTCCCGTCCCGTCCCCAGTACGGCCCTTCCGGGGTCATCACGTTCACCCCGTCGTCGCCGTTGTAGGTGGTGGTGGGCGCGACCGGGGTGCGGTCGCCGCCGCGCCGGCGCTGCACTCCCTCGCCGAGCCCGGCGGCGTACACCACCGGGGTGAAGGCCGAACCGATCGGCACCGTCGTGGTGTTGGCGTTGTTGAAGCCCTGCTTCAGGTAGTCGGGGCCGCCGTAGAGCGCGACGACCCGGCCGTCCGGGGCCAGCGACGCGGCGCCGACCTTCAGGAGCTTGTCGGACTCGCGGTTGTCCGGGTCGATCCCCGCGGTGCCCTGCTGGACGGCGGCGACCAGGGCGTCGACCTTCGGCTTCTCGAAGGTGGTGCGGATCTGGTAGCCGCCGAGGTCGAACTGGGCCGGGGTGATGTCGCTGTGGCTCTCCACGTAGGCGCGGGCCGTGTCCACCAGGTACCCGATCTGGCCGCTCAGCCCCGCCGACTTCGGCTGCGGCTTGGGCTCGGGGAACACCGTGTACCGGGCGCGCTCGGCGGCGGACAGCTTGCCCACCTCCACCATCCGGTCCAGGATCCAGGACCAGCGCTCCTCGGCCCGTTCCCGGTTCGCCGCGCTGATCGCCGGGTCGTACTGCCCGGCGCCCTTCAACAGGGCGGCCAGAAAGGCGCCTTCGCTCGGGTCGAGTTGGGAGACGTCCTTGCCGTAGTAGGCGGCCGCGGCGCGCTCGATGCCGTAACTGCCGCGCCCGAACCAGCTGGTGTTCAGGTAGCCGGCCAGGATGTCCTGCTTGCTCATCCGGTCGTCCAGCTTGATCGCGATGGCGATCTCGCTGAGTTTGCGGGACATGTCCTGACGCTGGTTCAGGTAGATGTTCTTGACGTACTGCTGGGTGATGGTGGAGCCGCCCTGGGTGTCGCCGCCGGTGACCATCTGGACGACGGCACGGCCGATGCCGGTCACGGAGATGCCGGGGTCGGTGTAGAAGGTCTCGTTCTCGGCGGCCAGCACCGCCCACTGCACCGGCTCCGGCACCTGGGCGAGCGGCACCTCCTGCCGGTTGGTCGGGCCGATCCGCGCCATCTCGGTGCCGTCCGCCCAGTAGTAGACGTTGTTCTGCTGGGTGGCGAAGGAGTTGAGGTCCGCCGGGACGGCGGTGTTCGTGTAGAACCAGGCCAGGCAGCCCGTCAGCGCCGCCGCCCCGGTCCCGGCCACCAGCATTTGCTGCCGCCAGGAGGGGAGCCAGCGGCGGACTCCGCGCCGTCCGCGGCGCGGGTAGTCGATCCGCAGGAACCGGCGCAGGGGCGAACGCGGGGAGGCGCCCGGGTCCGGGGACCGGCACGGGTCCGTTGACCGGCTCGGGG
>NZ_JBIVVI010000408.1:0-6890 GCF_044757675.1 Kitasatospora sp. NPDC091257 | reverse complement strand
CCCTCCAGACACAGTCGCCTCCCGGCACGGCTCCCCTCCCGGCTGGCATGGTGGCCGCGGATCGCCGATGGTGGCGGTGGAGGACGTCACAACTCTCGGAGGCGTGTGATGGGCGAGGAACCCCGCCGCTCAGCCCGGATCGTCGTGGGAGTGGACGGCTCCACGACATCCAGGTCCGCACCGGCGTGGGCGGCCCGGCAGACCGGGCTGACCGGGCTGACCGGGCTGACCGGGCTGACCGGGCTGACCGGCGGAAGCGTGGACGCCGTGATCGCCTGGCAGTACCCGGTCGGCTACGGGGCGCCCTCGGCAGCCGTGCCGGACTTCGACGTCGCGGGCAACGCGCGCCAGGCCCCGGCCGGGGCCGTCACGGAGGTCACGGCGGAGTCCCCGCAGGTCGAGATCCGGCAGCACGTCGTCCAGGGCCACCCCGCCGCCGTGCTCCTCAAGGCCGCCGACAGCGCAGATCTGCTCGTCGTGGGTAATCGCGGGCACGGCGGATTCACCGAGGCCCTGCTGGGCTCGGTCAGCCAGCACTGCGTCCACCACGCGCCCTGCCCGGTCGTCGTCGTACGCGCCGCACGACCCCGACCGCAGGCGGAACCGTGACCGGCGAGGCGATCGACTACCGGGCGGTGTTCCGCGCCCTGCCCGGCATGGTCGCGCTGCTCACCCCGGACCTGCTGTACGCCGACGCCAACGAGGATTTCCTCGGCCTGTCCGGGCGCACCCGCGAGCAGCTCGTCGGCCGGTACCTCTTCGACATCTTCCCCGACAACCCGAACGACCCCGCCGCCACCGGAGCCCACAACCTGAAGGCGTCCCTGCGCAGGGTCCTGGCGTCCGGCGAGCGCGACACCATGGCCCTGCAGCGCTACGACGTGGAGTCGACCGCCCGACCCGGCGAGTGGGAGGAGCGGTACTGGAGTCCGGTCAACGCCCCCGTGCTCGACGGCGAGGGCCGTACGGTGCTGCTCATCCACCGCGTCGAGGAGATCACCCAGCTCATCCGCGCCCACGGCCTGCCCGAGGGCGATCGCGCCCGCGTCCTGGAAGCCGAGCTCTACACCCGTGCCCGCGAACTCCAGGAGGTCAACGAGCGTCTGCGCGAGTCCCACGCCCGCGAACGCGAGGTCGCACTCGTGCTCCAGGCGGCCATGCTGCCGGAGCCCAGACCACTCGAACGCCACCGTGCCGCGGTCCGCTACCGACCCGCCGTGGGCGCCCTCAACGTCTGCGGCGACTGGTACGACCTCGTCGAACTGCCGGACGACCGCGTCGCGGTCGCCGTCGGCGACGTGGTCGGCCACGGCCTGGTCGCCGCCGGTGTCATGGGCCAGCTCCGCAGTGCCCTCAGCGCCGCCTCCCGGGTTGCCGGCGGCCCCGCCCAGGCCCTGGAGGTGCTCGGTCTGTACGCCCGTTCCGTCGAGGGCGCCGAATCCACCACCGCCGCGACCGCCTTCATCGACTCCGGCGCCCACACCATCACCTACAGCAGCGCCGGCCATCCCCCACCCGCCCTGCTGCACGGCGACGGCACCGTCGAATTCCTCGACCGGGCCACCGACCCTCCGCTCGGCGCCCGTCCCGAGCACCGGACACGGCCCGAGGCCGTCACCCGATTCGCCGAGGGGGACACGCTCGCCCTCTACACCGACGGCCTGGTCGAACGCCGCCACGAGGACATCGACACCGGCCTGGACCGCCTCGCGCACGTCCTCACCACGCATCGCTCCGCCGACCCCGACGCCATCGCCGACACCGTCCTCACCGAACTGATCCCCCCCGGCGGCGCCACCGACGACACCGCGCTCGTCGTCATCCGGCTCTGACGGCAGCACCCGGCCTGCGACGGGTCCCGGGGGCGCCGGCCAGGAGCGCGGGGACCGAGAGCGGACCCACCGTCCGAAGCCCTTGGAGAACGCCGTGAACGGCCGGATCACCGTCGGGTACGACGGATCACCCAAAAGCGTCGCAGCCACGCAGTGGGCCGCGTGCGAGGCCGAACTCCGCGGTATGCGTCTGGAGCTGCTCCTGGCCTGGCCGTGGACCGCCGATCACCTGCTCGGCTCCCCGGACGCCGTGGCCGAGAGGCGAAAGCGGCTCGCCCGGCAGGCGAACCGGCAGGCGGCGCCGCCCACTTCCGTCGCGCGTCGGGTCCGACCGGCCCGCTGCTACGGGACGGTGATCCGTCCACCTGTGGCGACCGGGCTCCGCAGCCGTCGTCATCGCCCCGCTCCACCCGGCCGGACTCGTACCTCGGCCGGCCATCGACGCTCGGCACTGGCGGGCCGTACGTCCAGTCTCGTTCGCCGTCCTGGCCGCGGCACTCGTGACAACCGGCGCTGTCCGCGCAGTGGGCGCGGCGACTGCTGTCAGGGGGCGCAATCGCGGCAGATCATCCCGCCCTGGTCGGCGTGGACGAGCTGGCTGCGATGGTGAACCATGGAGCAGGTCGCGCAGACGAACTCGTCCGGCTGTTCCGGCAGGACCCTGATGGTCAGCTCCTCGCCGGAGAGGTCGGCGCCGGGGAGTTCCATGGTCTCGGCCTCTTCGGTCTCGTCCAGGCCTGTCACGCCGGGCCGCCGCTCGTCACGGCGGGACTTCAGTTCTTCGAGGCTCTCCTCGTTGTCGTCCTCGGTGCGCCGCGGGGCGTCGTAATCCGTGGCCACAATGGTTGCTCCTTGCGTGGGTCGAAGAAGTCGCCTGACCGGACGGGGCGGCAGGGGCTCACTCGGACGGGGCTCCGGCGGCCCCGTCATCCCTCGTGCCGGCGGTTGTCGATGCGGTGCCCAGGTCGGGGGTGCCGGCATGAGGGCTGCCCCCGACGAGGCCGGTGACGGCGGTGTCACAGACCGGGCAGGCGTGTCGGTGCCAGCGCGGCGGCCACCAGGGGTCGCCTGGTGCGGCGGGGTGCTGTGAATCGGGTTGCATGCCGCGGGTCGACAGCCCGCAGAGGGTGGACTCCGCCGGGGTGGGCGTGCGGGCGGCGGCGTGGACCCGGACCACAGGTGCACGCGGTGTGGCGGGCAGTCCCTCGGCCGTGAGGAGCCGTAGGTTCGCCGGTCCGTCCAGCTCCAGCAGTGCGATGAGATCCATACCCCCACGGTGGACCGGCCCGGCGCTCCGTGCATCCGGTCGTCGGCACGCGAATGCGCTCGGCAGGCGTGAGCCCCGCCGACTCGACCGCACGGAAGCCTCCGAGCGCGCAGCCCGTGCCGGCCCGCAGCACCGCCAACACCCACCCGCCGGCGACGAGCGCGTACAACTGGGTGAGACGGCCCGCCGACCGGGCGAGCGCGGTACGGCCGGCGCTGCCGCTCACCGAGAACCAGCTCGCCGTCGTCCCGAACGCCACCCACCTGTTCGAGTGAACCCCGGGCCCTCGACGAGGTCGCGGACCTGGCCGCACGGTGGTTCACCGCCCACCTCACCCCGGTGTCGGCCCCGAAACCCTGAGCCCCGGAGCCCTGAGCCCCGGAGCCCTCAGCCCCGGAGCCGACCGGGCCGAGGGGCAGTGTCCGCCGGAGAGCAACACCAGCAGGAACCCGCCGACGGACCGCGCGAGGGCGGCCCCGGCCGGGGCGAAGCCGTCGACGGCCGGCCGGGCCGGAGCCGGCAGGACCAGGGCCAAGCCGCAGGCGAGCAGAGTGGCTGGCTCGCGCCCACCGCGTCCCGTGGCGGCGAGTTCTGGGGCTACCTGGCCCGGCTCCGCCCGACACACCCGCTGTCGGCCGGCTTCATCGGGGCCCGCGGCCGATGTCGCGGGCGAGTTCGAGCGCGAGGACCTGATCCAGGCGGACACAGGTCTCGAAGCGGGTGCCGTCCGGCAGATCGGACCGGTCCTCCAAGGCGTACAGGACGCGTACCGCGACCCGGGCGTCCAGATCTTCGTTCAGGCCGTCGAGGGACGCCTGGACCATGTCCGCGTCCACGGGTCCGGACGGTGCGCGGGCGAGGTCGGCCACGAGCGCGCGCCAACGGGAAAGCCTCGCGGCGGCGTCCGTCAGCGATGCGGCGGTGAGGCGGACCGGATCGGTGACGGCGTGTTCAAGGAAGTCCAGGCGCAACGCGAGTGGATCGTGCTCAGGTCCCGGGAAAATGGCTGACAGGTCTGCGGGCACCTCCGGGCCGCCGTTCGACGGTTCCCCGGTCACCGGTCCGGTGACGAGGAGCAGCGGGGCCACGAACACGGAGTCGAGGTGCGGGCTGCTGATGACGACCAGGTCGGCCGCCGGCCGGGCGGCGGCGTCCACTTCTCGGTGGGCGCACACCCGGGCGGGTGGGTGGATGCCGAGCTGATCGGCGGCTTTCAGCAGGGCCCCGACCTGCTCGCCGGAGCTGTCCGGGACGGCGAGCTCGATGAGCACCTGCATGCCCTGGGACTCGCAGGTGCGGGCCAGCACGTCGCCGGCCAGCAGGGCCCGCAGATCCCCGATGGCGAACCGGCGGTCCTGCGCGCCGACTGCGACGGTCACGCGCAGGAGTCGGGCGCGGCGGGAACCGATCTCGGTGTGTTCTCCCGTTCGGGCGTCGGCGATTCGCAACAGCGCTTCCCTTCGACTCGGGCAGAGGGCGGTGTGTCAGGCGGATGCGCACGTCGGGCCGTCGGTATCAGGCGGGTGGAACCCGACCGCTATGCCGGTCGCGTGGCACTCGGCGCCGACCTTGTGGCGACAGTCGAACATCTCGCACGCGCCGACCCGGCCCGGTCACCGTGGCTCTCCACCGTGAGGACGGGTGCCGACCGGCGCGAGCACCTGAGCCTTTCATTCGAGCATGCGCAGTGGCGTGGTGGGCCGCCACCGGCGTTGGCCCGGCGGAAGCCGCGCTGCGACCCGCCGCCCCACCGTCGCATGACTCTGCAGGCCCGAAGGCGGCGGGTAGGTGTCCGGCGCTCCTGTGGCGGGGCGCGCCCGGGGGCGGAGCCTGGAGGGGGGCGAAGGAAGCGGTCCCGCCGCGGGACGGAGAAGGCGGGCCGTGGGGGCGTGGAGCCCGGTTCGAGAAGATGGCGGCGACGGCACCGAGGTGGGCGACCCGCTCAAGCACCCGATCCATGTACCAGCTGTTCAACGGACGTCACCCCGTGTCGATGCGGCGCCCGGTGACCGCGGCCGGACGGACGCGCACCCAGAGCGGGCGGGCGCCGCCGGCCCAGGGGGTGGCGCCGGGGAGTGCCGCGAGGTGCTGCTCCTCGTCCGAGGTGTCGACCAGATGAGCCTGGCCGAGGATCAGGACGCTCCAGCCCGCGCTCCGGTGCTCGTCGATCCGGTCCACCTCGAACGAGACGGGCGAGCCGTCGGCCGGGGCGGCGGCTCCCCTGGGAGCCGTGCGGTAGGCGATCGTCCGGTCGTCCACCACGTAGTTGACCGGGAGCACGACGGGCGCCGAGGAGCCGGGCAGGCCGACCCGGCCGACGCCGCGGGTGCCGAGCAGTTCCCAGCACTGCGACTCGGTGAGACGCAGGAGCTGACCGCGGCGGCCGGTGTCGGTCTGCCCCGGCGGGGCGTCCGGGCGATTCCCCGACAGCAGCTCCGGCCAGGCCATCCCCAGCACGGCAGCGATCCGGACGAACCCGGGCGGATCGAACTCCGGCCCCGAGCAGAGGAGTTGTCGCAAGTAGGCAGGGGACATGGCGGCCCGGTGGGCCAGCATTCCTTCGCTCAGGCCGAGCTGATCGCGCCGCTGGAGGATCCGGCGGGCGATGTCGCCGCAGTCGGGATGGACGCTCATGATGGCGGTTCCTCCCTTTATGGCGCTCACGTCCGGAACAGCGCGACCTTGAGCGCGCCGGTGTCGGCCGCGTCGGCGAAGACGTCGTAGGCCTCCTGCATCTCCTCCAGGCCGAAGCGGTGGGTCACCAGCCCGCCGGTGTCGAGCCGACCGACGGCCAGCATGTCCAGCAGCATCGGGGTGCTGCTCGTGTCGACCAGCCCGGTGGTGATGGTGACGTTGCGGATCCAGAGGTCCTCCAGGTGCAACACCGCCGGTCTGCCGTGCACGCCCACATTGGCCACCCGGCCGCCGGGGCGCACCAGGCGAGTGCACAGTTCGAAGGTCTCGGGCACGCCGACCGCCTCGATGGCGACGTCCACACCGAGGCCGTCGCGGCTCAGCTGCCGGACGGCCTCGGGGGTGGCCCCGGCAGAGGTGAGCACGGTGTCGGCGCCGAACCGCTTCGCGGCGTCGAGGCGGCTCTGCGCGAGGTCGGTCACGATGATGCGGGCGGGGCTGTAGAGACGGGCGGTGAGGACGGCGGCGAGCCCGATCGGTCCGGCACCGATGATCGCGACGGTGTCGCCCGGGCCGATCCGGCCGTTGCGGACGCCGACCTCGTAGGAGGTGGGCAGGATGTCGGCGAGCAGCAGCGCGTCCTCGTCCCGGACGCCTTCGGGCAGCCGGTACAGGGAGGTGTCCGCGAAGGGGGTGCGGACGTATTCGGCCTGGCAGCCGTCGATCAGGTGGCCGAGGATCCAGCCGCCACCGCCGGTGCACTGTCCGTAGGCCGCTGCACGGCAGTAGGAGCAGCGGCCGCAGGCGGAGACGCAGGAGACCAGCACCCGGTCGCCGACCGTGATCGTGCGCACGCCCGGGCCGGTCTCGGTGACGGTACCGAGGGCCTCGTGGCCCAGGACACGGCCCTCCTCGACCTCGGGGACGTCGCCCTTGAGGATGTGCAGGTCGGTGCCACAGATGGTCACCGCGTCCACCCGGACGACGGCGTCCTCCGGGTCCCGGACGGCCGGGTCGGGGACGTCGCCCCAGGTGCGGCGGCCGGGTCCGTGGTAGGTGAGCGCCTTCATGCCGCGATCACTCCTCTCGGAGGGCGGAGCCGGGGCGGTTCCGCTCGCCCTTCCAGCGTTCCCCCCGGCCGCGCCCGTCGCCAGGGG